>DATKWT010000012.1 GCA_035529395.1 Dehalococcoidales bacterium
CTGCGCACAGGTGGTCCATTACCTGAAGGACATTCCCGCCTGGCCACAACTGCCGAGGCGCTCCTTCCGTGAGAACATGTATGCCCAGTACAGCCAGGGCTTCCCCGGACTGGTGATAGAAAACGACCGTATCTACGTGGATCGGGCACAAGCACAGGAAGAAATGGAGCAGTTCTACACCGATTACCTGGCCGACGATTTCTACAAGTACTCCCTCGGCGCCGAGTATGCTGCCGGATTGCATACCTTCCTCAACTGGGAAAACCTCTCCCCGTGGGCAGTCAAGGGACAGGTTACCGGACCGGTCACCTGGGGGATGACGGTCACCGACGAAGACCGCAAGGCCATAATCTATGATGATACTCTCCGTGATGCCGTCCCGAAACTGCTCCGCATGAAAGCCAGATGGCAGGAGAAAGCCCTGAGCCAGGTCTCGAAGAACACGATAGTCTTCCTCGATGAGCCGTACATGGCCGCTTTCGGGTCGATCGGCCTGCTCCTGGACCGGGACGAAATCATCAGCCTCCTTGACGAGGTCTTCGAAGGTATCAGCGGAATCAAGGGAATCCACTGCTGCGGCAATACCGACTGGTCGGTCCTGCTCAAGACCACCACCGACATCATCAGCTTTGATGCCTACAGTTACGCCGAGTCCTTGAGTCTCTATCCCGCCGAGGTCAGGGAGTTCCTCGGCAGGAATGGTACCATCGCCTGGGGGATTGTTCCTAATGAACCTGAAGCACTAGCCAGGGAAACAGTCGCCAGCCTGAAAGACCGCCTCGAGGAGGCAATGGCGCCCTTTACCAGGAACGGTATCCCCTTCCGGCAGCTAATCCGGCAGGGCCTGCTCACGCCAAGCTGTACGCTCACTTCCCTGGGCACGGAAGAAGCCGCCGGTCGCGCCCTGGAACTACTGGCAGACCTCTCGGCAAGGATAAGGCAGCAGTACGGGTAAAAGTAGCAGCGGACTGGTTCAGCAGGAGGAAGATAATGGCTGACAAATCGATGTCAAACCTCGATTTCAGGTTTATGACTCTTCTCTTCAAGCTTCGTGATCTCTTAAAGCCTCGCATGAATACTCTGAAAGAGGTCGGCATCAAGCCGGGGTTTAGCGTGCTTGATTATGGCTGCGGACCCGGCGGCAACATGCTTTCGCTGGCCAGACTGGTGGGTGCATCAGGGAAGATATACGCGCTGGACATCCATCCCCTGGCTGTTCAGATGGTCAGAGGTATTGCCCTGAGGAAGCGACTGACCAATGTGGAGACAATTCAATCTAACTGCAAGACAGGACTGCCGGATAGCAGCATCGACGCAGCCCTGCTGTACGATGTTTTTCACGACCTGAGCGACCCACGAGGGGTACTGGAAGAGCTAAATCGAATTCTAAAATCGGGTGGAGTCCTCTCCGTGAATGACCATCACATGCAAGAGGCCGAGATAGTAGGCCGGATAACGGACGGCGGACTCTTCCACCTTTCGAAGAAGGGCGAGAAGACCTACGGGTTCATGAAAGCGGAGTAGAAATGGGTACGGAAGAAGCCGCCGGTCGCGCCCTGGAACTACTGGAAGACTATACTATCCGGCGAAAAAGATAACCGGGTAAGGTGTTCTTCCTTACCCGGCTGCTGACTGTTGTGATACTGCTGTTATTTTGAGTATCTGAATTTAAAAACCAGTGACAGCACTAATGCTATAAAAACGAACACAGCGGCAATCGTGAACGCCATGGTATAGCTCTGTGTAGTATCGTAGACGTACGACCCCATAATGGGTCCCAGGGTAGCGCCGACCCCGTAAGCCGTAAAAACCAGTCCATAATTGACCCCGAGGTTCTTGATGCCGAAAATATCACCTGTCGCTGTGGGGAATAGGGCGAAGCAGGCGCCATAATTAAAACCTATTATTGCCACCGCGATGAATATTGTTATTAAGCTTACTGCGACGTGAGGGAATACCAGCATCATTATGCCCTGTAATGTAAAGAGAACAATCATGGTCTTCACAACGCCGACTTTGTCAGCAAGTGCCCCGCCCCCTGGTCTGCCAAGGGCATTAAATGCAGAAAGAACCCCGGCAGCGACAGCAGCGTACATCACTGCTATGCCGAGTTCTTCAGTGTAGGCTGCAACATGCCCGATAACCATCAGTCCCGCCGATGACATGAAAACAAATGTGAGCCATAGTATCCAGAACCGTCCTGACTTGATAACCTCTCCCGGGCTATAATCCCTTATCGCAGGTGCGGTTGACGTAGCTGTTGTCTGAGGAGGCTCCCATCCCTTGGGTTTCCATCCCTCGGGTGGGTTCCGCAACAGAAAAGCGGAGAGAACAGAAACCACGAGGAGCACGATGCCTACTATCAGAAGGGTCATCTCCACTCCCTGAGCGTCTATCAGGTATCTTTGGAGAGGAGCAAACAACAGGGCACTCAGGCCGAAGCCACCAACGACAATTCCGACCGCTAGCCCCGGCTTGTCCTGAAACCACTTCCTTGTTGCTGGAATAGCGCAGGCGTATCCCAGGCCACATCCTGCTCCAGCTATGATTCCGTAGGTAAAAAACAGCCAGAAAGGAGACTCAAAACGTCCGATGAACGAGGCCAGGATAAACCCCAGTCCGAGCAGAATGCCTCCGAGCATGGTGACCTTTTTTGGCCCCATTTTATCCTGAGCCCTTCCTGCAGGAATCATCATCAGGGCAAAGCACACCAGGAAGACTGTGAATGGCAGGGTTGCTATTGTTTTTGACCAGCCGTAAGATTCCATTAATGGGCGAACAAAAACACTCCATGCATATACGATTCCCAGCATCAGGTTCAGCAGGAATCCGCCAGTAAGAACACTCCATCTATTAGCTGATGTCGCCAAGATTTGCCCCCCTTATAGTTTTCATCGTGCCCCCTTTTATGGTGATACCACTAAGAAGGGAGCTAACCAGATTCTAATGGTTAGCTCCCTTTATCTTTAATAAAAGAACCAGGTAGCTTCTGTTGGATCACTCAGGGTTTACTGGGCTCCTTTTACCAGGGTACTAACCACCGAGGGGTCGGCCAGTGTGGAGATATCACCCAGGTTGTCGACATCGCCGGCGGCAATCTTGGTCAGGATACGGCGCATAATCTTGCCGCTCCTGGTCTTGGGTAGACCGTCGGTAAACTGAATATTGTCGGGGGAAGCTATAGGGCCAATTTCCTTACGGACATGGGTAACCAGTTCTTTTTTGAGGGTATCGGATAACTCCACACCGACGTTCAGGGTGACGAAGGCATATATTCCCTGTCCCTTGATTTCATGTGGCATACCAACCACGGCGGCCTCAGCTACCTTGCTATGGGATACCAGAGCACTTTCAACCTCCGCGGTGCCAATGCGGTGGCCGGAGACATTGATGACATCGTCTATCCGTCCCATCAGCCAGAAGAAGCCATCCTCATCCACCCGGGCACCATCTCCAGTGGTATACACGCCGGGGAACTGAATAAAGTAGGTGTTCTTGAACCTTTCCGGCTCGCCATAGACTCGGCGCATGAGGCCAGGCCAGGGTTTCCTGATTACCAGGTAGCCGCCCTCATTAACATCGGCAGGGGAACCGTCTTCCCTGATTACCGCCGCATCAACGCCGGGGAAGGGTAATGTAGCTGAGCCTGGTTTCAGCGGGGTGGCTCCGGGTAGAGGCGTAATCAGAATGCCGCCGGTCTCCGTCTGCCACCAGGTATCCACGATAGGACATTTGTCTTTACCAATCACGTTGTAGTACCACATCCAGGCTTCGGGATTGATCGGCTCACCAACTGAACCCAGGATGCGCAGGCTGCTCAGGTTACGCTTGTTGGGCCACTCATCCCCTTCTCTCATTATGGCGCGGAGGGCGGTGGGGGCAGTGTAGAAAATATTAACCTGGTATTTTTCTACAATCTCCCAGAACCGGTCAGGATGGGGGTAGGTCGGCACCCCCTCAAACATGAGGCTGGTAGCACCAGCAGCTAGCGGGCCATAAACGATATAGCTGTGGCCGGTAACCCAGCCAATGTCTGCCGTGCACCAGAAGGTATCCTCTTCCTTGATATCAAATACCCACTTGAAGGTCTGGTAGCAGAACAGCAGATAGCCGGCCTGGGTATGAAGGACGCCCTTGGGTTTACCGGTACTGCCACTGGTGTAGAGGATAAACAGGGGGTCTTCGGCATCCATTACTTCCGGCTCGCAGGTTGGTTTTATGTCCTCAGCCCCTATTTCATCGTGCCACCAGTGGTCGCGACCGGGCTGCATATTTATGCTGATGTCAGCCCGCTTGACCACAATCACGTCTTTCACTATGGGGCTTTGCTCCAGGGCGACATCAGCATTGTCTTTACTCCGGATAACTCGGCCGCTGCGGTAGTAGCCATCGGCGCAGACAAGTACTTTAGACCCACAGTCCTGGATTCTATCTCTAAGTGCCTCGGCGCTGAAACCGCCAAAAACAATGCTGTGAATGGCTCCGATTCGGGCGCAGGCGAGCATAGCAATCGGCAGCTCCGGAATCATAGGTAGGTAGATAGAAACCTGATCACCCTTCTTAACGCCGAGCTTCTTCAGCACGTTGGCGAACTTACATACTTCGTAATAGAGCTGCTGATAGGTTAGAGTCTTGCTGTCGCCGGTGTCTCCCTCCCATATCAGAGCTGCCTTATTTTTCCGCCATGTTTTCAGGTGTCTGTCAATACAGTTATAGCTGACATTCAGTTTACCACCGACGAACCATTCGTGCTTGGCTTCCTTGAAGTCCTCGACCAGTACCTTATCCCATTTCTTGTACCAGTCCAACTGCTCTGCCATTTCTCCCCAGAAGCCCTCAGGGTCATCAATAGACCTCTTGAAGAGCTTCTTGTATTCGTCCATACTCTTGATGTGTGCTTGCTTGACGACTTCTTCCGAGGGTGGGAATACCCTCTTTTCATCCATCATGGATGTAATTGTTTCCCCTTGTTCCATAGTCAAAACTCCTCCTCCAATTCATCCGGTAACTAGTCTGGATTTCGGTATTAGCCAGGGTTGGTTAAGGACTATCAGCCGGGGCTAATCCTGAGAGTAAACGCCGAGTAACTGGGTGTAGGCGTGGCGCAGTCTGATGGCCACGACACGGGCTATCCCTCGGGATATTTTACAGCCTATCTCAGGGGAGGTAAGGCATAAATTGTGTAGTTCCTCCCCGTTAAAGGCAAGCACCTTTGTCTTCTCTATGGCTTTTACGGTAGCGGTGCAGGTGTGTGGCTCTATCATTGCCGACCAGCCGATAACATCACAAGCAGAAGCCGACTGGACCTGGCGTTGGGAGAGTGGTCCCACTTCAAGAATAATGCCCACCAGGCCATCTTCAATTACGCGGGTCTTATCTCCTCTGACATCCTGCTTACAGATTATCTCTCCCGGCTCAAATACTTCAGGGGTACACATCTTCGCCACCACTTGAAGTTGCTCATCATTAAGGGCACGAAACATATCGCACTTGCGTAGTACCTCTAGTGTATCCACGTTTATTTACCCCCTTTTTGGTATATCATTGTACATTTTATGTGCTTTTACTTACTGGTCAAAGTCTAGCCCCGACATTTCCCATATCAACTCGACATGAGGCATCCCGGCCCTCATTACTTTGTCACCAATAATTTGGGAATACTCTCTTTTCATCCATCATGGATGTAATTGTTTTTTTCTCTCCCATAAATACTCCTCCTTGCTGGTTTTAGAATTATTCCGGTCGCCTGCAGGTCTGATAATGTCTGCTCAGGTCACCAAGATATAATTCTACCAGATATCCACCCGTATAATCCTGTATCTTCATGCGCTACCTCTACGTTAGCACCGGGCAGAGGGTACTTCATCCGCCAGCAGGCTCAGTGTTATGGTCACACCTGGCCTATTCTGTCGCTAGGCTATATGTGCACTTGCAGGGCTGCCAGTCAGTATCGGGGTAATTGGTTGTGTGAATTTATCCCGTCCACTTGTTCTCGTTCAGACAGGAGTGTGACACAATGTGGTGAGGTGTCGTTGTCACTGCCCAACGACCACTCATGGTTCCCTCCCTGCAGGGAAGGGGAGTTTTGTTCTTGTGTGGGAAGCAGGCAAAGTCTACTTCCTACACATATAGATCACCGTAAGTCATCGTGAGGAGCGCTAGTGTAGTGTCTTACAAATGCCTTTACAGTCCCTGTCATTCTAGCAAGCCTATGAAAAACCCTTTCGACCAATCCCCGTGCGGCCCATCTGGGCCGCCTTCCCCTTCCTGTCCAGGAGGAGCCTTCCTACCGAGGAAGGGGGGAAAGATTATATCTGGGGGACACCGGCAGAATCTGGTTTCGGATTCTGCTAACGTCATTCTGTAAAAATGACGCCCAGACACCCCTGCAAAGGGGGCTTCGGCCCCTCTCAGAAGAGGGGTTTCGCCCCTTCTGAGGGGCGCCCCCTATGGACTTCCCCTTTTTCATCACCCTGTTAGACTCGATCCGGAATACGTGTTTGCCCCCTGGATTCCAGCCTGAGCTGGAATGACATCAACATCCATCATACGTCAAGATATATATGAGACACTACACTAGCTATGCGCTGCCGGTAACGGCGGCACGGAATCTGATATTCCACTGCCGCGCGTCCCCGGTTAGGAAGTGTTTGCCAACATGTGGTAAACTATTTTCTTGGTGCCTACCGTCGATATTCGGGAAGTAATGATACGGCGCTATGTTACCGCGCTGGTTCTTAAGTACAGGAGGAGCGACTGATGGCATCCACCAAGAACTACGATATCAAGGACCCCACGCTGGCTGAGGCCGGTCGGCGGAAGGTAGGCTGGGCATCCCGGGAAATGCCGGTACTGAAGCTGATTCAGGAGCGGTTTGCCGCAGAAAAACCACTATCCGGCATCCGCATAGCTGGCTGCCTGCACATAACCACGGAAACGGCGAACCTGGCGCTGGCTCTCCAGGCCGGGGGTGCCGACCTCGTGCTGTGTGCCTCCAACCCCCTCAGCACCCAGGACGATGCCGCTGCCGCCCTGGTGGATTATGGAATCCCCACGAACGCAATCAAAGGAGAGGACGCGGTGACCTATTACGAACACATCAGCACCGCCCTCGACCAGAAACCCCATATCACCGTCGATGACGGCGCAGACCTGGTGACCACGCTCCATACCAAGCGTGAAGACCTCATAGAGAACATCATAGGCGGGACCGAGGAAACCACCACCGGTGTTATCCGGCTGCGCAGTCTGGAGAAGTCCGGCGGACTCAGGTACCCCATAATCGCCGTGAACGATGCCCAGACGAAACATCTCTTCGATAACCGCTACGGCACCGGACAGAGCACCATCGACGGCATCACGCGGGCTACCAATATCCTCTGGGCTGGCAAGAAGGTAGTGGTCTGCGGATACGGCTGGTGCGGGCATGGCATTGCCATGAGGGCCCAGGGACTGGGGTCCCAGGTCATCATCACCGAGGTGGCACCGGTACGCGCCCTGGAGGCCGTCATGGACGGCTACCGGGTTATGCCCCTCATGGAAGCCGCCAGAGTGGGTGATATCTTCATAACCATCAGCGGGGATAAGAACGTTATTGATAAGCCGCATATCCAGGCAATGAAAGACGGCGCAATTCTGGCAAACAGTGGGCACTTCAATGTGGAAATAAATATCCCCGCCCTGGAGAACCTGTCCAGCGGACAGAGGGAGGTGCGACCCTTCGTGGAGGAGTATTCTCTCTGTGATGGCCGCCGGATTTTCCTGCTGGGTGAAGGCAGACTGATTAACCTGGCCGCCGCCGAGGGGCACCCGGCCAGCGTAATGGATATGAGCTTTGCCAACCAGGCGCTTTGCATGGAATACCTGGTGAAGAACCGGGGGAAGCTCAAGACCGAGGTCCATTCCGTCCCGGTGGAGATTGACAGGCAGGTTGCCAGATTGAAGCTGGACGCCATGGGAATCAGCATTGACACACTGACGCCGGAACAGGAGAAATACCTCAATAGCTGGCGTGAGGGGACGTAGAAAAGGAGGAACAATGCCTACTAGCTTCAGCGAATCACCTAGGTATCTGCTTACTTCGGAATCGGTTACCGAAGGGCATCCCGATAAGCTGTGTGACCAGATATCGGACGCCATTCTGGATGCAGTAATGACCGAGGACCCCAACGGCCGGGTGGCCTGTGAAGTGGCCTGCACCACCGGCCTGGTCATGGTCCTGGGAGAGATGACCACAACCTGCTATGTGGACGTACCCCAGGTGGTGCGCGATGTTATCAGAGACATCGGCTACACGAACCCCAACTACGGATTTGACTGCCAGTCCTGCGGGGTTATGGTGTCGATTACGGAGCAGTCGGCTGATATTGACCGGGGTGTGAGCAAGTCTCGAGAGGTCAAAGAGGGCACTTCGGATACCGACCCGCTGGACGAGACCGGTGCCGGTGACCAAGGGATGATGGTCGGCTTCGCCTGCAACGAAACACCGGAGATGATGCCGCTACCCATCTCCCTCTCACACAAGCTATGCCGGCGTCTCGCTCAAGTACGGAAGGATGGTACCCTTCCGTATCTCAGGCCCGACGGAAAGTCCCAGGTGACCGTGGAATACAGTATGGGCGTGCCCAGGCGGGTTACCAGCGTGGTCATTGCCGCCCAGCATGACGATGACGTCAGCACGGAGCAGATGGAGAAAGACGTTATTGAAAAAGTAGTCAAGGCGATTATTCCTTCTTCCTTGATAGACGCTGAGACCAGGTTCTTCGTCAATGGTACCGGTCGTTTCGTCATCGGTGGCCCCGTGTGCGATACGGGCTTTACCGGCCGCAAGATTCTGGTGGATACCTACGGCGGTCTTGCTCGCCACGGTGGTGGGGCATTCTCCGGTAAAGACCCTACCAAGGTCGACCGCTCGGCGGCCTATATGGCCAGGTATATTGCCAGGAACATGGTTGCCGCCGGACTGGCAGACCGTATCGAAATCCAGGTTTCCTACGTTATCGGCGTGGCCCACCCCCTGTCGGTGGCAGTGGAGACATTCGGTACCGGCAAGGTCGATACCAGCGTCATCGACGGACTCATTGAGAAGCACTTCGACCTCAGGCCGGCAGCCATTATTCGTAATTTCGACCTACGCCGTCCCATCTACCGGCAGCTGGCCGCCTACGGGCACTTCGGCCGCGACGACCTCGACATCCCCTGGGAAAAGACGGACAAGGCCGAGATTCTCAGAAAAGAGGCTCTGGGGTAAGAAGCACGTCGTGCTCCAGAACAGCTTCGGATTGAGATTGCTTCGTCACTGCGTTCCTCGCAATGACATGGTGGGGGATTGCTTCATCGCTGTACTTCTCGCAATGACATGGTGGGGGATTGCTTCATCGCTGTACTTCTCACAATGACATGGTGAGGGATTGCTTCATCGCTGTACTTCTCGCAATGACATGGTGGGAGATTGCTTCATCGCTGTACTTCTCACAATGACATGGTGGGGGATTGCTTCGTCACTGCGTTCCTCCCAATGACATAGAGTGTTTCCGGGAAAGATAAGCCGTCATTGCGAGCGCAGCGAAGCAATCTAATGAATGGACGACCGAAAACCACGCGGTCACGGCAGCGAGACCTGCATATTGTCATCACCCGCGACATAGAATGCCGGAAAGGCACCTTGGTGGTATAATCGAATTCAGGGAACGGGGTTCACCTTAAAAGCATAATAACGTTCCTTTATTTTGGGGTGGATTTGACAGTTCTACAGGCGTACTAACGTGGGATACTCAATGCGTAAAGGAGATGGGCTACTATGGCAAGCGGAGTGAAACTGGACTCGTACGACCACATCGGCCTCGTTGTAAAGGACTGTGAAGCCACTATTGGGTCGTGGTCATCGTTGCTCGGTATTGGCCCCTGGACATTCAGGGACGTCGGCATATTGAAGCTGGCCCACGCCTCATTGGGTCCGGTACAGTTTGAGTTGATTGAGCCTGTAGCGGAGAAGTCGCTCTGGGCTGATTTCCTCAATACCCATGGAGAAGGACTGCATCATATTTGCTGCCGTGTTGATGATGTGGGTGTGGCGGCCGCCAAACTCGTGGCAGAGGGGGGCGAGGTTATGGTCTCGACACCGGGCGTCTTTGCCTATGTCGATATCGGAGGACCCGGTAGCGTCATCATGGAACTTCTGAAAACGCCCGAGCAAGACCGGGAGCAATAGACGGTGCGTTACAGCACTTATCACCACAAAATCCAGACCCGCGTTTATGCTGTCCCGAACGGCCTGCGAAGTGAAGCGAGCCCCTTTGCTGGGCGAGCATAATGAATACTTGCTTAAGGAACTCCTCGGTATGTCGGATGCCGAGATTGCTGAGCTGGTGATAGATGGGGCGATTGAGTAGAAAGAAGTTTATCTCCTCGCCTTCTTCACGAAGTTTCAAGAGGACATCCCGAACTTTCTCATTACTGTTTGCCTGCCACGTGTTTATGCCTTGAGCTATGCACCTTCGCAGGAACGCTACGGTCCTATCCACTGTGAAGTATTCGAGCATATGCATGCCCATCAGCTTAGATTGATGAGATGCTCCATTCTGCTGGTTCCCCCCGACTATCAGTCGTGAGATTGTGTGTGGGCCGAAGGGCACTTCCGGCATCTTCAATGATTCTTCCGGCATTCCTGGTTTTCCTTCCCCGTTATCCTCTATTTATCTGCGGTGCAGTAATGCCGACGTTCACCCGGCCCTCGTTGCTTTGTCACCAATAGTATATTCATGGCACCTGGCTGTCAATCTCCGGTATGGGGCACTGCAACAGCCCCCTGGACGTGTGAATCGTACACCGAGGCCTTTGAAATCCTCTCCTGTCAACATGGTGAGGCTCTCACTCACGAGAAAGCTCATACTACTACCCCCGTCTTTCTCACCTGGCTGTCCGTATCTCCTCGGTTTCAACTGGCCGGGTGATGGGCACAGCTCTACCTGTCTGATACTGGAAGACGTGCTGCCGGTTCCTACCTGCCAGGGTTCGGTGGGGATTTGACTCGGACAATGCTGGTATGAGACTATCATCCCAGTAATCTCGATACCTGACGTTATGGTATCATTTCTCTACTGCTACCGTTCGGTATGGTTTTTTTGATGCTGAGGATGCCTGCTTGCAGGTTGAAATGGCAAACGCTGAACAAGAGGATACTGGAGATTGAGTATCCCTGATTTGTCCCAGAGTGGTAAGGTAGCCGTTGTAACCGGTGGCAGGAGAGGACTGGGAAAGACAATGGTGCTGGCCTTCGCCGAAGCTGGGATTGACGTGGCTGTGTGTGATCTGTTGGTTGACGGTGGCAAACTGGAGACCACGGCCAGAGAGATTCGAGAGTTCGGGTGAATGCCATGGCTCCGGATATCCCAATACTCTGACCAGAAATGAGCCATCACCGGGCGGGGGCTATGTCACCTCCTGCTTCCTGGTTCAGGCTGAGAAGGCATAAAGGAGGAATTCCAATGAACCAGATGGGGTTCTATTTCGATCAAACGCGGTGCACAGGCTGCTACGCCTGTGCTGTGGCCTGCAAAGACTGGCACGATATCGACGCCGGGCCAGTTAAATGGCTGCGGATTCAGACTATCGAGGAGGGCAAATTCCCCGACGTCTTCGTTGCATACCTGGCCTCGCTGTGCTTCCAGTGTGCTGACCCGCCCTGCATCAAGGCCTGCCCGGTGGACGCTATCAGCAAACGAGAGTCTGACGGTATCGTAGTGGTTGACCGGGAAAAGTGTATGGGCAACAAGCAGTGTAACACCCTCTGCCTCAATGCTTGTCCCTGGGATACACCGCAGTTCGGTCCTGAAGAGGATGCCAGGATGCAGAAGTGCGACCTCTGCCTGAAGCGGTTGGAGCAGGGCAAGCAGACCATCTGTGTCGAGGCCTGCCCGATGTACGCCCTGGACGTGGGTCCCCTGGATGAACTGAAGGCCAGGTACGGCGAGGTTGTAGAGGCCGAAGGCTTTAAGTACTCGGAAAGGTTTAAGCCATCGGTAACATTCAAGCCCAAACCGAGGGGTTAAATCGACAGCATAGGGAACCGCACATCGGCCGCGCCAGAACGTACGTTTCATGGCGGAAGCCCTTCGGCAGACTTGTGACACAGGCAAACCCGCACTAACACAGTACACCCGTGCCAGTTGGAGGTTGAGAAACAGATAGATTGGCAGACAGTGCATCCATTGACTGTGAGGCACTCAGCCATATGTACAACACTGGGCAGGGCAGTCAGTACCAGCCCATGAAGAAGCCGGTCAGACTGCTCGACATAGACCGTAGCCCGGTCTTCGCCGACACGGACTCCGGGCAGCAGGAAACCAAGAGTGGGCGCCCCTCAGAAGGAGCGAAGCCCCAAAATAGCTACAGGGGATGGGGTTACCTATCAGCGATTAAGCTGCTTAATGAGATTGCTTCGTCGCCGGGCCGACGAAACGTCGGCACGCTCCTCGCAATGACATAGAGTGTTTTCGAGAAAGGTACGCCGTCATTGCGAACGCAGCGAAGCAATCTAATGAATGGACGACCGACAACCACGCGGTCACGGCAACGAGACCTACATATTGTCATCACCCGCGACAGGGACTACCGGAAAGGCACTTTAGTGGTATAATCTAATTCAGGGGACGGGGGGTTACCTCTCTGGAGAAGCGACATCATCTGGGGAGATTCTGTGTCTCCTCGCTTCGCTCGGAGCCCCGGCTCAGAATGACAGGAACGGTCAACGGAGGGACATGAGAGCGGTAGAAAACCCCATCAAGTTCGGCACCGACGGCTGGCGGGGAGTCATCGCCGAGGACTTTACCTTTGACAACGTTCGCTTCTGTGCGCAGGGTGTTGCCGACTACTTCAGGCAGGCGGGACTGGAAGGCCAGGGGCTGGTAATCGGCTATGACACCCGTTTTGCCTCGGAGGACTTCGCCGCCGCCACCGCCGAGGTCATAGCCGGCAACGGGATAAAGGTCCTTCTGTCTCCTAAGCCGACCCCGACCCCGGTGGTCAGCTTCGGCGTTACCCACAAGCAGACTGCCGGCGCAATCATGATTACCGCCAGCCACAACCCGGCAAGATGGAACGGTTTCAAGTTGCGGGTTGCCGGCGGCATCAGCGCTCCCTCGGAAGTTATCTCCGAAGTGGAAAAGCACGTCTCCCGCGCCTTCAACACCGGAAAGACCGAGAAGATGCCCATTGAGCAGGCCGTGGAGCGTGGGCTTGTAGAGTATTCTGACCTGACCTCCGTTTACCTGGAGCGGGCAACCAGGTTC
Source organism: Dehalococcoidales bacterium (assembly GCA_035529395.1). Taxonomy (NCBI): domain Bacteria; kingdom Bacillati; phylum Chloroflexota; class Dehalococcoidia; order Dehalococcoidales; species Dehalococcoidales bacterium. Next base: position 13,290 of record DATKWT010000012.1, read on the forward strand.
GTCGACCTCAACAAGGTCCGCCGGGCGAAGCTCAAGGTCATTGTCGACCCGATGTACGGGGCTGGTGCCGGCTATCTCAAGACACTTCTTGCCGGAGGTGCTATTGATGTAACCGAAATCAACGACGAGTACAACCCTGCCTTCCCCGGGATAAACCCCGAGCCGATTGAAGTCAACCTGGAGAAGCTGTCCGCTACCGTCAGGGAACAGGGGGCCGATGTCGGCCTGGCCTTGGACGGCGATGCCGATCGTATAGGTATAATCGATGAAAACGGGGCGTTTCTCACCCAGCTCCAGGTATTTGCCCTGCTCTGCCTCTATCTGCTGGAGATACGCGGTGAGCGAGGGCCGATAGTGAAGACAATCACCACTACCAGCATGGTCGACCGTCTCGGCGAGATATACCAGGTACCGGTTTATGAGACGTCGGTCGGGTTCAAATACGTTGCCCCGATAATGGTTACCGAGAACGCACTCATTGGCGGGGAGGAAAGTGGTGGCTACGGCTTCCGGGGACATATTCCGGAGCGGGACGCCGTTCCCGCCAGCCTCTACTTCCTGGATTTCATGGTCAGGACAGGCAAGACCCCATCGCAACTCCTCGCGGACCTGTACCGCAGGGTGGGACCACACCACTACCATCGCACGGATGTCCACTTCCCGGAGAACGAACGCCAGAGGATGACCGACCATATTCGGAACAGCTTCCCGCAAGCTATTGAGGGAGTCCGCGTGGTGAAAACGGATACCTGCGATGGTTTCCGCTTCACCCTGGAAGACGGGGCCTGGTTACTGGTCCGGTTCTCCGGCACCGAACCCGTGCTCCGCGTTTATGCCGAAAGTAACAGCCTGTCCCGCGTGGAAAGGCTGCTTGAGGCAGGTAAGAAACTGGCCGGACTCTGAAACCAGGCCGGAGCTGATGTGCGGTTCCAGTAGAAGGGGGAGCAAGTGAACATGGAGGAAAAGCTACCTCGCAAGATAGAGAAGCCCTGGGGGTATGAGCTGCTCTGGGCGCATACCCCGAAGTACGCAGGCAAGATTATATTCGTTAAAAAGGGACACCGGCTAAGTCTACAGTACCACGAGCGCAAGGACGAGACTATGTACGTGTATTCCGGAAAGGCCCGGATTGAAATCAGTGATGAGCAGAGTGCTCCGGTATCAACTGTTTTTGAGCCCGGCCAGGCCATCCGGCTTGTCCCGTTTACCCGGCACCGAGTAGAGGCCCTGGAGGATACGACGATTCTGGAGGTCTCCACCCCGGAGTTGGAGGACGTGGTACGGCTGAGTGATGATTACGGGCGAACTAATAGAACTTGACAAACATATACAGTATTTGGTATATTATTAGGTTGTTGACTATGCCTCACAAGGTTTCTGTCTTTATTACACAATTACCTGTTTTTCCTAGCCGCTGCTTTGGGATTCGTCTACGGTAAAGCATCGTTTCTGCATGCCTTCATAGTACGTTAAGTTTGAGGTGGTATCTATGTCATTGGTTGACACCGAGAAGGGCCTGTATCCTGTCGCCAGGAAATCCTATGCCAAACTACCCCAGATTATCGAAGTGCCCAATCTGATTGAAGTACAACTGAATTCTTTCCGCTGGTTCCAGGAAGAGGGGCTCAGACAGGTGCTGGAAGAAGTATCCCCGATACGGGACTTCACCGGCAACAGGCTCGAGCTGAGCTTCCTCAGCTATGAGTTTCGCGAACCACGTTACCCCGAACACGAATGCCTTCAGAGGGACAAGACCTATTCGGCCCCTCTCTATGTCCAGACAAGGCTGCTAATCAAGGGGACGGGAGAAATAAAGGAACAGGACCTCTTCCTCGGTGATATCCACCTGATGACTGCCAGGGGTACCTTCATTACCAGTGGGGCGGAACGGGTGGTAGTCAGCCAGCTGCTCCGTTCTCCGGGTGTTTACTTCACGGTTGAAGAGGATGTCTCCAGCGGACGGGGACTTTGCCATGCCAAGCTAATCTCAAATCGCGGGGCCTGGCTCGAGTTTGATACCAGTAATTCCAACATCATTTCGGCAAAGATAAACGGCAAACGGAAGATACCGGTTACCACACTGCTGCGTGCTATCGGCTACGGTAGCGATGAGGAGCTCCTGAGCCTGTTTACCGAAGAAGACAGCTCTCCCGACCACCAGTACATCCGGTCGACCCTGGAGCGTGAACCTGGTATTCGGGACCAGTCTGATGCAATGATTGACATCTACCGCAAGCTGCGCCCCGGTGACCCGCCTAACCTTGATAACGCCAGGAAGCTGATAACCAGCCAGCTTTTTGACTCCCAGCACTATGACCTGGGGGTCGTAGGCCGCTACAAGATGAACAAGCGGCTGGGATTGGATATACCGGAGAGCCAGCGAGCGCTGACCAAAGAGGATATGGTCGAGATTGTAAGACATATCATCATGGTCAACAACGGTGATGATACCCCGGATGACATAGACCACCTGGGGAACCGGCGCACTCGTACAGTTGGTGAACTGGTACAGAACCAGTTCCGCATCGGGCTGATGCGTCTGGAGCGGGTAGCCAGGGAACGGATGAGTACTATTCCCACGGAAGCTGCCGTTCCCAGTGCCCTGATAAACACCCGTCCGGTGATGGCTGCAATCAGGGAGTTCTTCAGTAGTTCGCAGCTTTCCCAGTTCATGCAGCAGACCAACCCCCTTGATGAACTGACCCACAAGAGACGCCTTTCAGCGATGGGACCGGGAGGGCTGTCACGTGAGCGCGCCGGCTTTGAAGCCCGCGATGTCCATTACTCGCACTACGGCAGAATCTGTCCCATCGAGACGCCGGAGGGACCGAACGTTGGCCTGATTGGCTCGCTGGCGACCTACAGTCGGATAAATAAATATGGTTTCATTGAAACGCCCTACCGTAAGGTTGTCCACGAGATAGGTAATACCGAAGAGCAACTGGTGGGTAAGACTGCTCGTGAGGACGTACTCGATGATAGCGGTAATATCCTGGTAGCAGAAGGTACCACTATCAGCGAAAAACAGGCTGCCGAGTTGCGCGGTCTTTCCCCCAGGGACATAAAAGTCATGTCATTTGTTTCCGGCGAGATTGTCTACATGACCGCCGATATAGAGGATAAGTACACTATTGCACAGGCTGATATCCGGCTGAACGAGAACAATGAACTTATTGATCAAAGGATGGAGGCCAAGCTTGCCGGTAATTACCTGCGAGAAGCGCCGGGAAAAATTGACTTCATGGACGTCTCGTCCAAGCAGGTATTCAGCGTCTCGGCAGCGCTGATACCGTTCCTGGAACACGATGATGCCAACCGTGCCCTGATGGGCTCCAACATGCAGCGGCAGGCTGTGCCCTTGTTACGGCCATCAGCACCGATTGTAGCCACCGGTATGGAGGCCGAGGCTGCCAAGCATAGCGGCCAGGTATTGCTGACCACGAATGCGGGTGTGGTTACGTCGGTCACCAGTTCGGAGATAGTAATCACCAGGGATGATGGCGGCGAGGACCGCTATCCGCTGCTCAAGTTTGTCCGCACCAACCAGGGGACCTGCATCAACCAGCGCCCGATAGTGGGCAAGGGCGACCGCGTGAAGCCGGGACAGGTGCTGGTGGACAGTTCATCCACAGAGCAGGGTGAGCTTGCCCTTGGCCAGAACCTGCTCTGCGCCTTTATGGTCTGGGAAGGCTACAACTACGAGGATGCTATCGTAATCAGCAACCGTCTGGTTGAGAAGGACACTTTCACCTCCATCCACATTGAGAAATACGAAGTAGAAGCCCGGGACACCAAGCTGGGACCTGAAGAGATAACGCGGGACATCCCTAACGTGGGCGAAGAAAGCCTGCGGGAACTGGATGAGGACGGCATTATCCGCATCGGGGCCAAGGTAGGCCCGGATGACATACTGGTCGGTAAGATTACACCCAAGGGTGAGACCGAACTCTCCGCTGAAGAGAAGCTCCTCCGCGCCATATTCGGGGAGAAAGCCCGCGAGGTGAAGGATACTTCCCTGCGGGTGCCTCACGGCGAGCAGGGGAAAATAGTCAATGTCAAAGTCTTTACCGGTGATGACCTGCCCGCCGGCGTCAACCAGTGGGTGCAGGTCTGGGTAGCACAGAAGAGGGCTGTTTCCGTGGGTGACAAGATGGCCGGGAGGCACGGCAACAAGGGCGTGGTTTCCATTATTGCCCCTGCTGAAGATATGCCGTTTCTTCCTGACGGCACACCGGTAGACATTATTCTCAACCCTATCGGCGTTCCGGGCCGGATGAACATCGGTCAGGTCCTGGAGACCCATCTGGGCTGGATTGCCCAGACTCTGGGCTTTAAGGTACTCACACCAGTCTTTGACGGCGCCGATGATGTTGACATTGAGGACGCTATGGCCCGGGCATGGTTTGCCCAGAGGGCAGGAGTGGTTGACCCTGACCCGGATAACGGCAGCACCCCTATAAAAACAGAACAGGCTATTGCGTGGGTGGCCAGCAAGGGCTACGATGGCAAGAAGGCCTTTGGTGACGACTATCGCGGAGTTGCCAAGGAGGTCTGCCTGCGCCTGTGGCTGGAAGAACAGGGTATCCAGAGCGCGAAACTCAAGCCAAAGAAGCTCGATGAGGCCGTGCGTAAGGTTAATGAGGAGACAGGCCAGATTCCGCCCACTCTGGGCAAGGTCATCCTGCATGATGGCCGCACTGGTGCACCGTTTGACCGACCGATAACGGTGGGAACCACCTACGTTATGAAGCTTAACCATCTGGTTGAAGATAAAGTCCATGCGCGTTCCACGGGACCATACTCTCTGATAAGCCAGCAGCCCCTCGGTGGGAAAGCCCAGTTCGGTGGCCAGCGCTTCGGCGAGATGGAGGTATGGACCCTGGAGGCTTACGGCGCCGCTCACAACCTCCAGGAAATGCTCACTATAAAGTCGGACGACGTAAGCGGCCGTACCAAAGCCTATGAAGCGATTGTCAAGAATGAGGATATCCTCCAGCCAAGCGTACCGGAATCCTTCAAGGTGCTGGTCAAAGAACTGCAGAGCCTGGGGTTGGCTATCGAGGTGGTGAATGAGGAAAATAGAATGGACCTTGCCAGGAGTAGCACCGCCGAAGAATCCCCGCCGGAAGTGGAGTTGGCCCCCGGGGAAGAGATAAGTGCTGCGACCGAGACCGCCGAAGTATCCGTGCTTGAGGAGGAGTCCACTGCTGAAGAGGAAACTGCCAGCACTGCGGTCATAGCTGAGGCGGCTGCACCGGAGACGGAGCCTGAGGCTGAAGATGAGACCGCCAGCACTGCGGTCATAGCTGAGGCGGCTGCACCGGAGATAGAGCCTGAGGCTGAAGAGGAGACCGCCACTGCTGCGGTCATAGCTGAGGCGGCTGCACCGGAGATAGAGCCTGAGGCTGAAGATGAGACTGCCACTGCTGCGGTCATAGCTGAGGCGGCTGCACCGGAGATAGAGCCTGAGGCTGAAGAGGAGACCGCCAACACCAATGATGCTATTGAGTCCCCCACGCTTGAAACGCAACTAGAGACCGAGGAAGAGCCGACCGGAGAGGTAGAAGAGAATGCTTGAAGTTAATGATTTTGATGCTATCCGCATCTCACTGGCTTCACCGGAGCAGATCAGGAGCTGGTCCTACGGTGAGGTTACCAAACCGGAGACAATCAACTACCGTACCCTGAAACCGGAGCGGGACGGCCTTTTCTGCGAGAAGATATTCGGCCCAACCAAGGACTACGAATGCTTCTGCGGAAAGTACAAGAAAATCCGTTACAAGGGAATAATCTGTGATAAGTGCGGTGTTGAAGTTGCCCGCGCCAAGGTGCGACGGGAGCGAATGGGGCACATCCAACTGGCCTGTCCGGTAAGCCATATCTGGTTTGCCAAGGGGATACCCAGCCGATTGGGGCTTTTGCTGGACCAGTCTCCGCGGAATCTGGAGCGTGTCCTCTACTTCTCCCACTACATCGTCACCTCGGTCAAGGAGGAAGCACGCGACCTGGCAATTGAAGAGCTCAAGGAGCAGATTTCCCAGGACCACGCTGAGCGTAAGGCAGGCCTGGAAGAGAAAATCGAGTCCATGTCCGATGCTTCCGTCGAGGAGGTAAACCAGCTCCGGCGAGACCTGGAAACAGAACCGGTACCGCTCCGGGAGGAACTGGCTCGTGATGTCGAGCACCTCAAGGAACTCAAGGTACAAAAGCTGCTCACCGAGAATGAATACCGTGACCGGAAGCAGAAGTTCGGGCACCTCTTCGAAGCCGGTATGGGCGCCGAGGCAATCCTCAAGGTCATCAAGAAGGTAAACCTTTCCGACCTGCGCGACGAGTTGCTGGAGGAGAACCATTCTTCCTCCGGGCAGCGCCGCAAGAAGGCAAGCAAGCGACTGCAGGTAGTAGAGGCCTTCCGTCGCAGCGGTAACAAACCCGAGTGGATGATCATTACCGTACTGCCCGTGCTGCCGCCTGAACTCCGACCGACGGTACAGCTCGATGGCGGGAGGTTCGCCATCAGCGATATCAATGACCTCTACCGGCGGGTTATCAACCGTAATAACCGGCTGCGGCACCTGATGGACATCGGTGCCCCGGAAATCATCATCCGCAACGAGAAACGGATGCTCCAGGAAGCGGTCGATTCTCTCATCGATAACGGCAAACGTGGCCAGCCGGTCTCCATCAGCGGCAACCACAAGCTGAAGTCGCTGTCCGACATGTTGCGGGGCAAACAGGGAAGGTTCCGCCAGAACCTGCTGGGCAAGAGGGTAGACTATAGCGGACGCTCGGTGATAGTCGTCGGTCCCGAACTCAAGCTTCATCAGTGCGGTCTGCCCCGGCGGATGGCCCTAGAGCTGTTCAAGCCCTTTGTCATGCGTCTGCTGATAGAACAGGGCCTGGCTCACAATATCAAGAGCGCCCGCCGGCTGGTGGAGAAGGGCAAGCCGGAAGTCTACGATATACTGGAAGACCTCGTCAAGGACCGGCCGGTACTGCTCAACCGGGCACCTACCCTTCACCGCCTTAGTATCCAAGCCTTCGAGCCGGTGCTTATCGATGGCAGCGCCATCCAGATTCACCCCCTGGTCTGCTCCGCCTTCAACGCCGACTTCGATGGTGACCAGATGGCGGTACACATCCCTCTATCCAAGGCCGCCGTCAGGGGTGCCAGGGAGACGATGCTGAGCATCCACAACATGATGCTGCCGTCCTCCGGCGAGCCGGTAGTAACGCCCACCCTGGATATGGTACTCGGGTGCTATTACCTGACCACAATCAGACGAGGCACCCAGAGAGAGGGTCTCCTCGGCAGTTTCGAAGAGGCCAAGCTCATGTACGAACTTGGTGCTCTCGATCTCAGAGAGGAGATTGAAGTCCGCGGACAGGAGAACGGGGAGAGGATAAAGACCAGTGTCGGGCGCATCATCTTCAATGATGCTCTGCCCGCGAAACTCCACTTCTACAACCAGCCAGTTGACAAGTCTGTCCTGAAGCAGGTCGTGACGGAGTGCGCTAAGCTGCTGAGCGATGAAGAGATGGCCATGGTGTTGGACGACCTCAAGGAGATGGGCTTCCGGTATGCCACCAAGTCCGGCACGACTATCGCCATGAGCGATGTCGAGGTACCGGCGTCAAAACCGAAACTGCTGAAAGAGGCTGAAGAAAAGGCGGCCCTCATCGAAAGCCAGTACAACCGGGGGCTGATAACCGAGGACGAAAGATACAACGGCGTGGTGGACGTATGGATGGGGGCTACCGATAGGGTGGGCGAAGCTACTTCGGCCAGCCTCGACCCCCACGGCGGTGTTTACATGATGGCGACATCCGGGGCCAAGGGTAACATCACCCAGATCCGGCAGATGGCCGGCATGCGTGGGCTGATGACGAACCCTTCAGGCAAGATAATCGACTTCCCGATAAAATCCAGCTTCAGCGAAGGTCTCAGCGTCCTTGAGTACTTTATCTCCACCCACGGCGCCCGCAAGGGGCTGGCTGATACCGCCCTGCGGACATCGGAGAGCGGCTACCTTACCAGGCGACTGGTCGATGTTTCCCATGATGTCATCACCCTTGATGAAGACTGCGGCACTACCGATGGTATCTGGATATCGGAGAGTGATAAATCAGAAATGCTGCCTCCTCTGATCGACCGGATAAATGGCCGTCTGGCAGCCAGTAAAGTAGTCCATCCGGAGACCGGAGAACTCATCGTGGACCGGAATGAAGAAATCGATGAAGTGAAGGCGAAAGAGATTATTGCTGCCGGGATTACGCCGGTCCAGATACGGTCCCCTCTGTCATGCCTGGCGCGGCAGGGCGTCTGTCAGCGTTGCTACGGCCGGGACCTTGGACGGGGTCGCAGGGTAGACCTCAACACGGCGGTAGGAATCATTGCTGCCCAGAGCATCGGAGAGCCGGGCACACAATTGACCCTGCGCACCTTCCATACCGGCGGGGTTGTCGGGCTTGATATCACCACTGGTCTGCCCAGAGTGGAAGAGCTCTTCGAAGCAAGAACGCCGAAAACCCAGGCTATCATTTCAGAGATAAACGGTATCGCCCAGGTGATTCGCAGTGACGAAAGTCAATCTATCAAAGTGATAAGCTCCGAACTCTTCCGTGCCGAGCATCAGCTACCGCCGGGATATAAGATAAAGGTGAAAAAGGGGAAATGGGTGGATATCGGGGACATTTTGGCCATCCCACCCGCCGGGAAGAAAAGACCAGCCGATAAGGAGACGACGGCATCCACCGAACTGGTTTCTGATGTGGAGCCAGTTGTGGCACGCGTTTCCGGAGAGGTCGTCATTGAGGACGGGCACCTTTCCGTTGCCTACAGGGAGATAGAAGAACGCGAGTACCGTGTCCCGGCTGCGATTCGCATTCGTGTCCAGAACGAAGATGTAGTGAGTGCGGGACAGCAGCTCACCGAAGGCTCTGTCAATCCTCAGGACATACTGCATGTTCTCGGGCGGGAAGCCGTGCAGAAGTATCTGGTTGAAGAGGTACAGAAGGTCTACCGCTCCCAGGGCGTAACAATCAACGATAAGCACATTGAAGTTATCGTCCGACAGATGCTGTCCAAGGTCCGCATCGATTCCTCAGGTGACACCGACCTCGTGCCCGGGGAGGTGATGAACCGGTTCCAGTTCGAAGATGTCAATGCCAAGATCGTGGCCGAGGGTGGCGACCCGGCGATAGCCCGTACCCTGCTGTTGGGCGTAACCAGAGCAGCCCTGAGCACCAACAGCTGGCTGGCTGCTGCCTCCTTCCAGGAGACTACCAAGGTGCTGACCGAAGCGGCTGTCAAGAGGTCTACAGACCGGCTTATCGGACTGAAGGAGAACGTGATAATCGGCCGGTTGATACCCGCACGCTACACACCTATCGCGCCCCTCGAAGAAGAACCGGCTTTGGTTGCCGCCGAAGATGAAGGTGTGGTAGCCATGCTCACGGAGGGAGAGTGAGACGGTTAACCTCTTCACGACCACCCATCGCAGCGGCATGGTGTGCCGCAACAGCATGCCCTTTGGAATAGAAGTGCCCCCCTCTGGGGCTTGGGCTTCATGAAAGGTAGTGACACCGGGGACCTTGTCAGCCTTCGATATGGGAGTCTGTGCACCACAGTTGCATATGGTCACGGTGGTGCGTTCAGTTCTATCGGATTCGTTGAACCCAGTCGTGACCTGGTGGTAGTCATTATCACCAACGGTTTCACTCAGAACATAGACAATAACCACTGGACTACTGTGTAGTTTTAACGATAACGGCATACAAATAAGGCCTGGTCTACAAGCAAGGGACTGTATATTACCGGTAGGGCACATTCTAAACTTTTAGGATGCCGAAGATTGAACAAAATGCAATTTTGTTACGTTTACTTCGCCTTCATCACAGCACTTCCACTAATGCTTTAGCACAAAGCAACATACAAGGGGACGATACCTGGAACCGCCTGGCTTTGATGGAACCAGATTCCCGTTGGCAGGGTATTTTCAATAACCTTCCCTTGGTTTCCTGACCACTGAACTATATTTCTATGCTCTAAGGTATTGACAAGAATCGTTTAATGCTATAATATATCGTCAGACGATATAACGACTAACGATATAATGATGGTGCCTGATGATGTCTCAAGATGATATTAAGAAATACTTACCATTAACCGAAGCTACGTATTACATTATGATGACTCTTGGTGAGCCGTTGCATGGATATGCAGTAATGCAGGAAGTAGAAAAAATCAGTGAAGGAAC
>DATKWT010000013.1 GCA_035529395.1 Dehalococcoidales bacterium
TATCCCTCGGGTACTTGCTTAAGCTTCCTGGCTGCGGTATTCTTCATTCCGGGATGGCTCCTTCTACTCTAAATTTGTGTACTTCCGGTACCTTTCTATTGTAACCGGAGTCATCTTCTTCTGTTACTCAATATACTAATCAGATGAATTGTGTTCAGGACACTGTCATGGTGTTAACCTCCACGGCTCAACCTTAGGTCGCACCTGGGCTACTGGCCCTTACTTGCTTGCCATAATGAGCTAATATCGAAGGAGGCCACCTTACTCGCAAGCGTACACAGTGTTTGCGGGCGTGCATCTCAAGGTGACAGGAGGTTCGGTGATATGGCTGATATTGTGTCGGCCCTTTCGGAAGGACTGGAACGCTCTGAACCGAATACAGAGCCATCAGCTTCAGCCCTCCTGACTAACCTAGTAGAAGAAAGCGCCTATGTTGGTGAGGTGTATTCACTGGGTTACGAAGAAGCCCTCGTCTAGATTCATGACCATCACCGCCAGCAAGTAGTAGGAATACCGGCACTGTCCTTTCTCCTTGCCACGCGTGTAGTCCCTTCAAGTTCCATTGACGTCAGGCAAGAGGATGCCTCTGTGATACTGCTGCGGGTCCTGGACAAGGCGAACCTGCCGAACGCTGATGAGGCCTTGCGCGTCAGGGTGGAAAACGCCCAACGTGTGAGTGGTGAGATCGACAAGAACTGGGGCGACCGCAGTGTTATGGATCCGACCACCCACAACCTGTTGAGCTATGCAGGTGTTCGTTGCCGCGTGCTTGGGACATACTACGTGTCGAACGTATCTGCGGAAGGTGAATCGGTTTTCCAGTTGTCGTTTGGCTCGGATCTCAGTAATTACTATCCGAATCGTGGGCTAAAAGTGTTCAAGCCACGTGGCAAGGTCCTGAAGGCAATCGTCAACTATCGTGGCTCGTACGCCGACGAGGAAACCTCCAGTTACACTGTTCGAATCGGGGATGTACGCTACGCTTCCACGCACAGGCCATTCCAACAAATCGATGGCGTTCCGGTGAGCATTACTCCGCTTGACCTGTTGGGTCAGAAGACGGCTCTCTTCGGTATGACGAGAACGGGCAAGTCAAACACGACGAAGATTATCCTCAAGTCTATTTTCGCCCTGCGGTGGCAAGTCGGTGAGAGGCGCATCGGACAGATTGTCTTTGACCCCAATGGCGAATATGCCAACGAGAACGAACAGGATGCTTCCGGGGCGGACCTGAACCCCGAGGCAATCAAGAACGTCTGGAAGTGCGGCCCAGATGACAGGCAAGATGATCTGAAGGAAGAGGTCGTAACCTACGGCATAACAGGGCATCCTAACGACCCTAACCGCAAGCTCATGCTGTTGAACTTCTATCATGATGAGAATCTGCAGATAGGGAAGGACATCATAAACAACTCGCTTCCTAAGGAAGGGGTGAGATATGTAGACAACTTCAGGGATGTAGCCTTTGACCCGCCAGCCGCGGATGACCATTCCGCCATGACACGCCATCGAAGGCGAGTCCTGTGTTATCGGGCGCTCCTGTACAGGGCCGGCCTGGAGCCCCCAAGCGGTCTGCGGCCGGACACCTCGCGTCTTTTCCACCAGGACTTACTGGCCGCCATGGAGGACGACTCCCAGTGTGAAAGGGGGACCGATCCGGCTGGTTACGGGACGTGCGCCGTAATCCTGAGGAAACCTTCTCCCTCGTGGGGGGAGATGGCTCAGGCCTGCAAGACCCTTCGCGATTACATCTCTGACCGGGATTCATCCTTCGGGTCGTTCGATGCGGAGTATGTACAGACCAGTTCCTCGGGGTCGTGGGCGGATGATGATCTAAGGAAGATTCTGGAGATGTTCAACTACCCGAACGGCTCACGCCTCGTGGGGCGTGTAAAGGAGCAGCACAACTCGTCGGTCTCCTCTGATTACGCCGAGGACATCTATCAGGACCTCGAGAAGGGGGACCTTGTGATTGTTGACCAATCCAGTGGGAACCCTGAGTTGAACAAGGCGAACGCAGATAGGGTCATGCGCTCTATCTTCGAGGCAAATCAGATGAAGTTTCGAAACGCGCAATCACCAACTGAGATACTTGTCTACGTGGAAGAAGCACACAATGTCTTGCCGTCCTCTCGCGAGCTTGATCTGCATGACGTATGGGTACGTACTGCCAAGGAAGGGGCAAAGTACCATATCGGCCTCGTGTATGCCACTCAGGAAGTGAGCTCTATTCAGCAGAACATCCTACGGAATACAGCGAATTGGTTCATCGGGCATCTGAACAACACCGATGAGACCAGGGAGATCAGGAAGTTCTACGATTTCGCCGACTTCGAGGCTAGTATCCTGCGAGCTCAGGACAGAGGGTTCCTTAGAGTGAAGACACTCTCAAACCCCTATGTCATTCCTGTTCAGATTGACCGCTTCTCCATAGAGGCTACGACGGCCGAGGGGAAAGCCGATGCCATATGAAGGCGAGTATGCTGGCTACTCCCCGCTCCGTCGCATTGTAGAATCACAACGCGTTGGTCAACTTCTGTCTAGATCCCGTGTGTACAACCCGAGTAATGGCACTTCAGCCGCTCCATCTCCTTCCGCGATTCCCTCGTACACAGGTCATGTGCCAAGATTCGTCGTCGCCATCGACGGCAGCAATCTGGAGGTACCAGTCGTCAACGGGTATCCGGGAGCCAGAGTTGGCTACTGCACGGTGGCCAGTGTTCTTATAGATCTTGAACTGGTTGACCAGCTTGACGAGCACCGCCCGGTTGATCCAAAGAGATTCCGGGAGACTGAGAAAGCATCCACCATTGATGCTGCATTACCAGGTAGCAACGTGGTCACACGAACACAGGAATCGGCGCGAGTGTCATTTCGGGAGGAACTGCATGACCTTCTCACCACCGAAACTCTTGATGAGGAAGATGGGGTTCCCCTTGTCCAGACGTATGAAGCGCTCCTGTCGCTGAAGCCGAGCGAACATCCCCAGTCGTGTCCCTACTCTGACTCAGATGGTTGCGAGATATCGTTCAACGTACCCTGCGGATGCACCAAATGCCCAGGATGCGGCCGGCCCATATTCTCAACTGATGCTCTGCGAATCCATGAGAGATTCAATGACCTCGGCAGCAACGGTGAGACATTCGCATATGTCAGGCAGGTTTGGGAACGCCTCGTTCTGATCGACCTGTTGCGAGCGTTTGAAAGCCATGGTTGGCTTGACAGAGCTGACAGAGTCGCGTTCTTCATCGACGGTCCGTTGGCGGTGTTCGGTCCGCCGGCTTGGTTGAGTGCCGCCATTAGTGCTGAGCTAAAACGCATCAATGCAGTCGTACGGACCAGCACCGGCTCCGACTTGACCATTGTCGGAATCGAGAAGACTGGTGAATTCGTGACACACTTTGACGAGCTTGATGAAACCGAAGTGTCCGGTGAAGTTCTCTTCGGGCCAAGAACCTACCTAATGCTGACAGATAGCTACATCAAGCAGCGCATCCATCAGTCCTCGAGCCCGCGCCCCTATGGTCAAGACACCTATTTCGGTAGAAAGTTCTTCTACAAGGCATCCAAGGGGGCGCGTATAGTCGCCAGTATACCTTTCTTGAATGAGGCCCAGGATACGATCGACTCAGATGCTGTTTCGCTCTATCCCAGCTTCGAAATAGTCTGTACTCTTCTGGACCGACTCGCCTGTTCCCGTTTCCCGAATGCGCTGACACCTATCGTATCGGCACACGCAGAGGCTTCCATCCCTCTGAACTTGGGATCCAGAGTACTCAGACAACTTGCCCAGGCGCTCATGGTGACAGAATGACGGCGACGGGATTGAGATTCGACACCGCAGAGAAGAGGTGGGCTGGCATAGGCCCCTACTACGCCATGTTTCCCACGCGGTTTGCCGACGAGGTCATTCGGCAATACACGGAACCAGGTGACCTCGTTCTCGACCCATTCGCTGGCCGTTCTACGGCCGTCTATAGTGCGGCTACACAGGGACGCGTCGGCGTTGGAATCGAGCTGAATCCTGTGGGCTGGGTATACGGAAAAGCCAAGCTGTCTCCAGGGCCTCAGCGTACGGTTGAACAGCGACTTGCCAAGTTGGCCACTGCCGCCTCCGGATACGCATCTACTGCTACCGAGATGCCAGAATTCTTCCACTACTGTTTCAGTCGCGACGTTCGCCGCTTCCTTCTTGCGGCGAGAAGTATGCTGGATTGGCGACGGCGAGCTACGGACTGGACGTTGATGGCGCTGCTACTTGTCTACCTACATGGAAAGAGGCACGATTCCCTGTCGAATCAGATGAGACAGACCAAGGCCATGTCTCCTGAATACGCGATCCGCTGGTGGAGAGACCGTGGTCTTACACCGCCAGAGGTGAACCCTGTAGAATTCATGCAGAAACGTATCAAGTGGCGGTATTCGAAGGGACGACCCAAGACCACCAAGAGCCGGGTGTATCTCGGTGAATGCACCGAGCTGTTGACGAGACTTCGTGGTGGGGTGCTGAAGGAGAGGTCAGTTCGCCTGCTCCTGACGTCACCGCCTTACTTCGGTGTCACTAACTACCACTACGACCAATGGATACGCCTCTGGCTGCTTGGATTCTCACCTGAGCCGAACAGCAGAATGGGTCGTCACCGAGAACGTTTTCAGGATCCCAGTCGATACGTAAGTCTGTTGAATACTGCGTTTCGCAAGGCAGCCTCATTGTTGGCCGACGATGGAATCGCATACGTGCGCACTGACACTCGAGAGTTCACCTACTGCACAACGCTTGAGATTCTGGGCGACGTATTCCCTGGCAAGAGGCTTACAGTGCTGGATAGGCCTTTGTCGAGGTCCACCCAGACGCATCTATTTGGAGTCGTATCCAACAGCAAGGGCGAGGTCGACCTCGTGCTGGAACCGGCATGACTACCTACGGGCCTGGACTCGGGCCTCTCTTCGCGTTTTCAGACGACCTCTTCTCATACCTGTCGATTAGCCACCGCATCTCAATGAACATTCTGACGGAATGTGCAATAAGCCATCATTGGCCCGGGGAAAGACCATCAGCGAACCTGACGCCATTGACGATCCTTACTGTAGACGTTGTCCTCTGTCTGTGGCTGAGTCCCCTGCCGGAGTATCTCCGTTCCAGAGCAGGCAATCATTGCGGTGAATAAGCACCTGTCCAGAGCCCGGTGAAGAAGTGGCGCGCATTGATGCCCAGTACCCTGGTGTCATAGCCGCCTTCCTGCACTACCACTGTCGGCAGGTGTAGCACTCCGACCATCTTGCCGTTAACCTCGAAGTCCCTGGCTACCAGGTCCCAGCTGCCCGTCGGGTCTTCTCTTGCTGTATCCAGGCCGAGGGCAACGACCAGGAAATCTGGCCGGAATCTTTCGACTCGCTTCACAGCCGTGCTCAGGGCCTGCCGGTAGCGCTCGACAGCGATTTTCTCAGGCAGGGGGATGTTCACGTTATAGCCTCTGCCGGCGCCGCTGCCTTTCTCTGACTGGAAGCCGCTGAAGTAGGGATAGGCAATACTGGGGCGCCCGTGAATCGAGACCGTCAGTACATCCCGGCGCTCATAGAAGATGTCCTGCTGGCCGTTACCGTGATGGTAGTCAATATCCAGTATGGCCACCTTTCCGTGGCTGCTGAGGTACTCTGCCGCAGCTGCCGCCGAATTGAAGTAGCAGAATCCTCCGAACGCGCGGCGCTCGGCATGGTGGCCGGGTGGTCTCACCAGGGCATAGGCAAGACGATGGCCTTCGAAAATGAGCCTGGCTGCAGTGAGAGCGCAGTCCACTGCCCTTCTAGCCGCAAGGTAAGCGTTCCGGTTGATGGGTGTGAACGTGTCTATGCAGTAGTACCCGGCCCTGATGGGGAGGTCCCGGGGAGGCCGTGCGGCGTTGCGGATAGGAAAAACATACGGATAGATGGACTCGCCGGGTTCCAGCCGGGCGCACACCTTCTTGAAGTAGTTAACGAACTCATCAGCATGCACCGCTCTGATGCGATTCTCCGAGAAATGACGCGGCGGCACCCTTTCAAACAGCTCCGTGGTATCCAGTTCCTTCAGTATTGCGTCTATTCGGACCGGAGACTCGACGTATCCCCGTTCCTCCACGTGATGAATGCCGTGCCGGTCGTTGATGACGATGATAATGCGCTTGTCAGGTGGTATCGAGGCCTTCACCGGCGCAGGAATCTTCTTCCTCACATACCTGGGTTTCCTGAGCTGGACCGGATCGTCCTTGAATGATTCGACGACCATATCAACGTAGTCTGGCGGACATAGGGTGCCGTACTTCCGTTCCAGGATAGCCCTAACGACGCCACGTGCCATGTCCTGACCAAGCACACTGTCTATGCCCAGGTTATCGTATACAAGGTAGGGCGGGTTGTCATCCCCCGGCTTCAGCGGCGTCTCGTAGGCAGTATTGATGATAGGACGGGCTCCGTACCGCTCGTAGAAACGCAGACGGGCAGCGTTCTGCTTCCTCATCTCGGGGTCAGGAGACAGCTTCGGGCTATCCGGCAGGCACTCGAAGAAGAGGCCGGTGGCGTTCAACGAGAGTGTCTCCTCACGTACCCTTTCGTAGAGGGCACCGCCGATGCCTCTACCCATCCGTCTCTCGGCAGTGGAGATGTAGTCCAGGTAGCAGAAATGCAGGACCGGTTCGTGGAACAGCAGGGCAAACCCCTTCACCCGCTCCTTCTGGTCTTCGGCCAC
Source organism: Dehalococcoidales bacterium (assembly GCA_035529395.1). NCBI lineage: Bacteria > Bacillati > Chloroflexota > Dehalococcoidia > Dehalococcoidales > Dehalococcoidales bacterium. The sequence continues at coordinate 6,725 of DATKWT010000013.1, forward strand.
GAACAGAATCGAGCGGAAGCGGTACTTGAGCGGGTTCCGTAGTTGTTTGGGTAGCTTTGCCACGTCCCGCCGGGAAAGGCCAGGGAACTGGCTCTGCAGAATCTGCTGGGCTTGGGTTATTGCTTCTTTGTTTGCCGGTGTGGTGTCATCATAGACCCGACGAATACGGAACATGGCTATTTTTCTCCAGATAGGTCAGTATTCAAGCTAAGAGGCAAGGGCTAATCATAATCTCACTATAATGACAGTATAATATCCTGACCAGCTATCCATATCTTACCAGCCACATCGTTGAGACTACCCTTGCCTGCTACCCACCCAGTCTCTTCTGGAGGGTCAGTCTATCATCACCGGGTGCGTAGAAGTCCGGTATACGGGCAACCAGTTCGTAGCCATGATACAGATGAAAGCGCATGGTCTTCTCGTATTCCGGCCGGGAGGATGTCTCAATCAGGGCGAGCCTGCCCCCTGATTCCACGATCCGACTCTCAGCCTGTGCCATCAGCCTGCCGCCAATACCCTGTCCCTGTCTTGCCGGCAACGTTGCCATCCAGTACAGGTCCCACGTCGAATGGGTAAGCGGTGTCGGGCCATAGCAGATGTAGCCGACGACACTGCCATCAACCTCAGCCACAAGCACGTGATACCCGGACCCGGAAGGGCTATGCAGGTAGCTATCGATAACCTCCCTGGCAACGGCTACGTCATCGTGACTGAACTCAGGGATGGTATCCAGGATGCCGAAGAGCGGCGCCCTGTCGTCACGACCCATCGGACGGATGATGCATGTCATTGTCAGCTCCGCTCCAGGGCGATTTCCGTGATCGTGCGAATGAACTGGGCATACGTCATTCCGGCCGCCTCCGCCTGGCGCACCGCCCCCGAGCCTGGGGATATGTCAGGGTTTGGATTTACCTCCAGCACATTCATGCGTCCCTTTCTGTCTGCTCGCAGGTCTATCCTGGCATAACCACGGCATCCCAGCAGGCGGAATACGTGCAGCGCCACTTCTTCGATACGAGCCCTGTCACCGTTCGTGATTCGAGCCGGACAGACAGCCTTCGTGCCTCCATATTCCGGACTGGTGGGTTCCCATTTGGCGGCATAGGTGAGGATTCTGGCTGCCCCGGAAGGCAAGTCGTAGTCTATCTCGGATACAGGCAGCACAGACACATTAGAATTGCTCAGAACGGTGACATTGAACTCCCGGCCGTCAATGAATTCCTCCACCAGCGCTCTGCCGCCATAGGAGTCGCTCACTCGTGCCACCTGCTCCTTCAGTGCACACGGACTGTCCACCACGCTTTCCTGGGATATACCGTGGCTGGCATCCTCTCCGCAAGGCTTAACGATGCAGGGATATCTCAGCCGGAAGGCTGAGACTGTCTCCGAATTAAGCACCTGGAACGCAGGCGTGTCAATGCCGTCGTACCGCAGTATCTCCTTGACCCTGGTCTTGTCCAGGCCTAGCCTCAGCACCGGGGCAGGACAGCCGGTGTGGGGTACGCCGAGCGTCACCAGCACGTCGGCTATTTCGGCCTCGGTCTCCGGGCAACCGGAGAAACCCTCGAAGAGGTTGAATACCAGGTCCACGTCCAGGGACTTCAGTCTTGCCACAGCTTCTTCAACAGGAGGCTCCAGCGGTACCGACACGACCTCGTAGTCCAGTTCACTCAGGGCGATGGAGACCGCCTCAACTGCATCCAGAACGCCGGCGACAGCCTGCCGCTCGCCGAGCTGGTCATAGCGCGACGGGGATACTGCATTGTGGATAACGGCTACACGCTGGCGCACTGAGGGTACCTCCGTAACGCCGCGTTCAGTATGCCACCGACCAGCTGCGAATGACTCCAGCCCATTGCGGTTGCCATGATATACAGGTCGCTGTGGGTCCCCAGTCCTGGCAGAGGGTTTATCTCGATGAAATAGGGCAGTCCCTCGGGACTAACCCTGAAGTCCACTCGGGCGAAATCCCGGCACCCCAGCGTCTCGAAGGTTCTCAGGCTCAGGGAGCTGATTTCCCCAATGACCTCTTCCCCGACCTGAGCAGGACATTCATAGTCGACCAGGTTCCTCCAGTCCCGCTTGACCTCCAGTGAGTAGACGAAATAGTCGCGCTTCTGCCGGGGGACCACGCGCATTACGCCGACCACGGCGGGAGGAGAATTGCCTACCATGCCCACCGTAACCTCGTCCCCGGAGATAAACTCTTCAACCATCATCGGTTGCTGATAGCAGTCCAGGAGATCACGCACCAGCCCCTCCGCCTCCTTCGGGCTCTCCGCCAGCGAAGTGAGACGAATGCCCTTGCTGGAACCTTCACAGGCCGGCTTGATGATGACCGGGAAGGAGAAATCCGTCCATGGTGCTCCACCAAACGCGCTGCTGCTCTCGATAACCCGGAAGCGGGGCGTGCGGACACCGGCCGCGGACACCAGCGTCTTGGTCAGTGGCTTGTCGAGGCAGATGGACAGGGACTGAGGGTCGGAACCGGAATAGGGCACTCCAAGCATTTCCAGTATGGAAGGCACCTGGGCTTCCCGACTTCGGTAAGTGCCCCTCCCCTCGGCTATATTGAAGACGAAATCAACCGGTTCCTCAAGGATTCTCCTGAGGAACTCCCGGCCACCGCCGAGCATTACGACACCGTGTCCCTGGACTTCCAGACTTCTGGCGATGAGCTCCACGGTCTCCGCCGAGTCGTACTCCTCCAGGGCGTCCTCAGGGCCGCTAAGTTCCCGACCCACGGCTTCTTTAAGATCGTACGCTAACCCTATCCTCATGACGTGCTCCTCCCTGCCGAGCGGATCTCCGGGTCTCAGTGGTCATGGCGGGAACCGGTACCGCCACTGGACTGTCCGCACTCTCCGGGTGTTCCTGTTCTGTAGAGGCTCCGGGGTTACGAAAGCGAATGACCCTGCCCTTGTAGTTCCGCACCGTAAGTTCGCTTGCTGTCTGCGCCAGCACGTAGTCCGGCTGCATGGGCACCTTGCCGCCACCCTCAGGCAGGTCAATAACAAAGGTGGGTACGGCCAGCCCCGATGTGTGACCACGCATGCCTTCGATAATCTTCACGCCAACCTCTACCGGCGTCCGCAGGTGTTCCGTACCCTGCACCTCGTCACACTGGAAGAGATAGTAGGGGCGCACCTTGATCCTGAGCAGTCCGTGACACAGCCTCAACTGGGCCTCGACAGTGTCGTTTATGCCTTTCAGCAGGACGGACTGGTTGTTGACCGGGACCCCGCTCCTGAGAAGCCGGTCGCAGGCCGCCGCCGCCTCCGGAGTTATCTCGCGCTCATGGTTGAAGTGCGTATTGAGCCATATCGGCCCATGACGGGACAGCATGGCGCACAGCTCATCATCAATACGTTGAGGCAGGACAACAGGAAACCTGGTGCCTATCCGGATGATCTCGACATGCTCTATTACCCTGAGCCTGGAAATGATGTACTCAAGGTGACTGGTGGAGAGTGTCAGCGGGTCCCCGCCCGAGATGATGACATCCCTGACTGTTTCATGCCGGCGTATGTAGACCAGCATGTTGTCTATCTCCTCCGGGGTGCGTACCCAGCCGCCTTTGTGCCACTCTCTCTTCCTGGTGCAGTGGCGACATAACATCGGGCAGATATCCGTGAGTACCATCAGAACCCTGTCCGGATAGCGGTGCACCAGACCCGGTACCACGGAATCCCTCTTCTCCTCCAGGGGGTCTTCCGAACCCACCGAGCCCATGGTCACCTCCAGAATGGAGGGTACCGCCTGTCTCCTGATGGGGTCATCAGGGTCATGCGGACAGATGAGAGACAGATAGTAGGGTGTTATTGAGAGAGGGAACTTCCTGGTTACGAGCTTGAGGCGTGTTCGTTCTCGGGATGATAGAGGTATGTACCTGGCCAGTTCGTCAACGGTGGTGATGCGGTTGCGGAAATGCCACTTCCAGTTGTCCCAGTCAGCCTGGGGAGTATCGGCAAACAGTCTACGTGCAGGACCGTCTGCTCTGCCCGGAGGTTCTTCTTCAACCTCCTCCAGTGTACGGTCTCCTGTTGTCTTCACAATCATTCTCATTGTGCCTTTCACCTCGGTTCTCTCTATGATATACTCTGCCAACATCTGTCAGGATAGGGTTCGCGCAGCCATCCCCGTTCACCATTGTCTTCGACTCCGCCCGGTTAGATTGTCTGACATACACTTTACAGGAAGCATCCGAGCCAGAGCCTTGGATAATGGTTGGAATTTCAACAGAAAACCCTAAGACTATCATTAGAATTTCTGTCTACTCTTGGTATCTCGGAAGTTAACCTCTTTTTCCGCCTTTGCCTCGGTATTATAGCCGCACTGCAGACAGTACAGATACCGGCTAGTTTCGTGTTGGTCAAGTTGGTCAAGCAACAGGTTGCCTCCACAACGTGGACAATTGTAGTGTTTACGATTGCGAGTCACATTCCCCCCTCGGTGCTTTGTTAAGGGTGTCAACTATCGTCAAAGAAAGGAGGACCTCGGTTTGCCCCAGCGAGTTGTTTTGACCTATGGACGGGAACCGGT
>DATKWT010000014.1 GCA_035529395.1 Dehalococcoidales bacterium
GAAGGCATGCTGACGTCAGAGGGAGAGGCCATTGCCGGGCGCGACATTGACATTCTGCTTAATGACTCTCCCTGGGTGACCATCAGGACGGAGACGAGCGGACATTATGAGGGCATACTGCCGGTCCCGTACCAGTACTTACCGAATGTTAACGTACAGGCGTTCTTCTACCCCGGGGGTGAGGATGTCAACCGGTACATATCCAACCATAGTCCAGTGGTAAAGCTGGGTCTACTGTTCTATGATGCCCATCTGGAAGTCAAGGTGGAAGACATGGCCTACCCTGGTCTGGAAACCACCGTCGCCGGGGAATTTCATTATGGCCCATTGCCACCACCTGAGGAGAGAAGGGCCGAAATTTACATCGACGATGTTCTTGTCAGTGAGTTCGGTACCGGAGAGGGATTCTCACAGAGCATTCGACTTCCGACCGAATTGAGTGTAGGCGAGCATGTCCTTACCATCTCCGCAGTGGCGACCGGAAGGTATTCGCCCGTAGTTGCCAGCACTGTTCTGAATGTAACCAGGGCAGTCCCCATTCTGGATATGAACACACCCACGATACAAGTGGTACCCGGGGCAGTTAAGTTGAAAGGCAGGATACACTCGGATCTCAGCCCGCTGATGGACACTTCGATCATCATGGAGTTCAGCAAATCCGAGGTCGAACTGAACAGCTCCCCGGACGGTACCTTCGACACCAGAATTGGGGTAGGGATGGGATTGGGCCTGATCGGCTCTCAAGAACTGACCGTGAGGATTATCCCTCAGGAACCCTGGCACAGGTCTATTACTGTCCGTAGAAAAATAGTGACGGTCAACGTGGTGAATTGCGGCGCCATCCTTGTCCTCCTGGCAGTACTCGGTATCCTTCTACCTCGTATATCAAGGGGCAGGGCCAGGGCTCCCTCGGCGACAGCTACTCCACTTGAACCGGCTGCACATCATTGGCAGCATCGCGAGGGAATGGCTCTTGCCGTCTTCCCCGAAAAGAACGATGGAAACGTAAGCGACCCACGAAGCCGGGCCTTCCGCTGGTATCGTCTTGCCGTCAGGCTCGTCCAGAGAGTAACCGGGTTCTTACCGAGGCCTCAGCAAACCATGCGGGAATTCGCCCGAGAGACTAGCAGGTTACTTGGCCCAACCAGCAAATACTTCCTGGCGCTCACCGGAATAGTAGAAGGGCTGCTTTACTCCCATCGGCCTGCCACAGAGGAGGACGCGGAAAGGAGCAGAGAGCTGTGCAAGGACATAGAGGAGGGATTGGGAGGTGGTAGTGTCTAGCGGGGTGCTAAGGATAGGATGGGGGCTGTATTAAGAATGGGTATCGCTATCCTCAAGGGGTCTGGTGTTAAGGATTCTACCATGTCTGTACTGGTAGCTCCTACAGGTATTGAGGTGAATATACCCCGGCCGGTCGCACTACTTCACCGTCACGGACTTGGCAAGGTTGCGCGGCATATCAGGGTCCAGACCTCTGCTTATGGCGGAATGATACGCGAAGAGCTGGAGTGGAATGATGGTCACCAGTGGATAGAATATCTCCTCGACCTCGGGAATTTTGATCCACTCATCGAAGGTTGGATCGTCCCTGTCAGAAACACCGAGAACCAGGGCACCACGGGCCTTGGTCTCGGCGATGTTTGAGAGTGTCTCGTCGAATGTATAGTCAGCGGGGCATATGGCGACAACCGGTGTCCCCTTCCCAATCAGTGCCAGTGTGCCATGTTTTAGCTCCCCGGCCGGCATACCTTCGGCATGGACATAGGTGATTTCCTTGAGCTTCAAGGCACCCTCACCGGCAACGGCGAAGTTGATTCCACGAGCGATGTAGTAGAAATCATTCTTGTTTTTCATCTTAGCGGCAATCCTGGGTATCTCCTGCCCGTTGTGCTGCAGGTTGGTCTCAATGAGATTAGAGGCTGCCGTCAACTGGCTGACACCTTCGTCATACCGGTTCACCATGGTATATGCCAGCAGGTACAGGACGGTAAGCTGTGCCATGAAGGACTTCGTAGCGGCGACGCCTATCTCGGGGCCGCAATTAAGGTAAGCTACACGGTCGCTGGCACGGGCCAGTGAGGACCCGACCACATTGACCAGTGAGAAAACGGTAGCCCCGCTCTCCTTAGCCCTCTTTACTCCGTTCATGACATCGGCAGTTTCTCCGCTCTGGGATACAGCTATAACCAGTGTGTTCTTGTCGATAGAATCGGCGAAGTAACCGAACTCAGAGGCTATGACAACATCGCTGAACTTACCTGAAATCCTGGAAAACGCGTATCTACCAATGAGGGCAGCGTATCTGGAGGTACCGCAGGCTGTGAATACTACCTGCCTGGCGCGAAGGATTTCCAGGGCCATCTCCATCATCAGCGTCCGGTCCTGCATCACGGCGCGGCGTATTGCCTGTGGCTGCTCGAGAATCTCCTTGAGCATGAAGAAATCATGACCCTGCTTGGTGGCATCGCCCCATTCCCGGTCGACTTTGATTGCTGCTCTGTCTATCTGTCTGCCCTCACTATCGAAAATGCTAACCTTATCCCTGGTGATGACGGCGTGCTCACCGTCCTCAATGAAGATAATCCTGTCAGTCTCGTTCAGAAAGGATAACGTATCACTGGCAATGAAGTTACCCTCATCTCCCAGGCCCACTACCAGAGGGCTGTCCTTGCGCAGAGCCACTATCCTGTCGGGTTCTCTCGCAGAGATGGCGGCGATGGCGTAGGAACCCTTCAGCTCCTTGCCAGTGAGACACACGGCGTCTTCCAGAGAGGAACCGTTAGCGACGTAGTCTTCGATAAGATGGGCAACGACCTCGGTGTCCGTTTCCGAAACAAACTTGTGCCGGGAATAGAGACGGTGGGCAAGTTCGCGATAGTTCTCAATAATGCCGTTATGGACGATGGCAATCTCGTGTTTGCAGTCAACGTGGGGGTGTGCGTTAGCTATGGTAACTGAGCCGTGAGTTGCCCATCGAACATGCCCGATGCCCACTTCTCCGGGGAGCTGGAGCAGATGGTGCTTCTCGCTCACCTCAGACAGTTTTCCGGTGTCCTTCCTGACAGACAGACGGCCGTCGGCTACAGTCGCCATACCTGCGGAGTCATAGCCGCGATATTCCAGTTTATTCAAGGCATTCAGCACAATTCCTGCGGCCTGCCTATTGCCGATGTAGCCAACTATACCGCACATGTCTGCTCCTCAAGTATCCAGTACCCGTCTCTGCAGGCGTTCCTGCCTTTCCTACTTAAAGAATAATTCTATGCCAGGCATGTAATAAAGTCAACGATGACAGCGAGCTTATTCCTGTAACTATCGCGGTCTGGACAGCTCTCACAGGTGGAACTATGGCACTGCAAACAGCCGGAGTTGGTCAGGCTGACGATAATGTTACCAGCTTCACTGATACCTCTAACTGAGTGTGCACAGTATTCGTGAGAGCGGGGCACGTCCAAGAGCCGGGTGGCATCACTGTCCGGTAAACCGTGGTGGGCGGCGTTCCAGAAACGAGTCCTGCGATTCCTGCAAGTCGTGCGGCGCTCTGCGGGCGAAATTGAGTCCGAATGACTCATTCTGCAGTTGCTCTTCCAGAGTCGATTCCATACTCTGCTGGAGCACACGTCGTGTTGATTGCATAGCTACAGGCGGCCAGAACGCGATTTGATTGGCCAGTTCCAGTGCCTCATCCAGGAGCCGGTCGGCAGGTACCAGACGGTCGAGTAGACCGATGCGGTAGGCTTCGTCGGCCTCCACGAAACGGCTGCTATAGATTAAGTCACAGGCACGACTATAACCCACGATACGCGGCAGGAAGAATGACATACCGGTGTCAGGGCTCAGGCTGCGTTCAATGAAAACTACCTTGAAGCGTGTTTTTTCCGTACCTATCCGTATGTCACAGGCAAGCGCCACAGACATACCGGCACCTGCTGCCACACCATTCACGGCGGCGATAATCGGTTTGTCCAACGTGCGGTATATCGCCGTGGCTAATCTTCCCATCCAGCTATACACGTCCAGGCGTTCCTGCCGGCCGGGCTGCTCATCGCTACTGCCATCGCCACCCCGCAGATCAGCCCCGGAGCTGAACCCCCGCCCGGCACCGGTGAGCACGACTGCCCAGATATCGTCATCATCACGCAACTCCTGACAGGTCTGCATGATACTGTCCTGGAGTTCACGGTTCAGGGCATTCAAGTATTCCGGCCTGTTCATGGTTAATAGGGCTACCCGTTCCCGTCGCTCGATTGTCAAAACACTCTCAGACACGCTTTACTCCTTGACTGTATTTTTCGCTGCTTCGCTCCTGATGCACCTCCGGGAGTGGCCGGACGGTTTCGCAGGTTGTCATCGGAGCGATAAATCGTACTCTCCGCAGGATAGCCAATTGTATCACACACCTGTCCGCCTGTCCGCTAATTGATTTTGAAGGCACAGTTAATGGAAAAGGGGAATAGTTCTTGCAACGGATAGTGCATACAGCTACAATAGGCCATTACCTGTGGGACTAACGAAAGGGAGATTGGAATAATGAGACGTTCCACTATTATTGGTACCGGTTTCTACGTGCCGCCCGATATCTGGACAAATGAAGATATGACCAAACTCATGGACACCTCGGATGAATGGATTCAAGAACGCACCGGAATCAAGCAGCGCCACATCGCCGAAGAGGGTATCGGATGCGCCGACCTTGCCAAGGTCGCGGCTGAGCAGGCCATTGCCGATGCGGGTATGACCAACCAGGACATCGAAATGATAATCTTTGCAACGCTTAATCCCGATGTCTTCTTCCCCGGCTCCGGTTGTGTCCTTCAGAGTAAAATGTCCTTTGGCACGATACCTGCCCTCGACATCCGCCAGCAATGTACCGGCTTCATCTATGCCATGGCCATTGCCGACCGTTTCATCCGCACCGGCTGGTGTGATAACATCCTGGTCATCGGTTCCGAGGTCCATTCTACCGGTCTCGACTTTACCACCCGCGGTCGTGATGTGGCTGTCCTCTTCGGTGACGGTGCCGGTGCAGTGGTGATGGTTCCAACCGAGAATGAGGGTGAGGGCGTACTTGACTTCACACTCCACGCCGAGGGAGAAAACTACGACAAGCTCTGTATCCCGGCACCATACGGCTTTGTTCGCGGACGGATTACACATGAGATGATAGATAATGCCGAGCACTATCCCAAGATGGACGGTCGGGCTGTCTTCAAGCACGCCATACCCCGTTTCTGTGAGTGTATGAACGAGGTGCTTGAAAAAACCGGCTACAGTATCGAGGACGTGGACCTGTTCATTCCCCACCAGGCCAACGACCGTATTACCAATATGGTCGGTACCAGGATGGGACTACCCGCTGAGAAGGTCGTTTCCAACATCGCCAGATACGGCAACACCACCGCGGCTACTATTCCCATTTGCATTTGTGAAAGCCGCCAGGACGGCCGTCTGAAGAAGGACTCCCTGCTTCTACTCGCTGCCTTTGGCTCCGGATTCACCTGGGCTTCCTTACTCATGCGCTGGAGTGTCTGAGAGCAGGAAGCCGGTAGTCATCCGCCGGTTCACAGCAGAAGTTACCGGGAATGGACCAACCCGTTAACATGGTGTCTGTTCAGTGGCTTCTCAGCCTGTTTACTGCTGCCTCTATTCTCCGTAGTCCTTCTTCCAGGGTACTTCTCGGGCAGGCTATATTCATTCTCTCGAAACCTTCTTCCCTGCACCCGAAAATGGTACCCGGTTGCAGAGCTACCCTGGCGTCTTCACGTACGAAATTGCCCAGTTTCTCCCGGTTAATTCCGCAGCCTCTGAAATCCAGCCAGGCCAGGTAGGTGCCTTGAAGCGGAATTATTCTGAGTCCCGGTATCCTGGTAGAGGCGTATTGCTCCAGAAATGCCATGTTCCCCTGAAGATAGACGAGTAGCTGCTCAAGCCACGCTTCACCGTAGCGGTAGGCCGCCTCAGTAGCAGCGATACCAAACATGTTTGGCGAGCTAATCCCACAACTCCTCAGCATGCTGCTGAAGGTCTCTCTGAGTCCGGGATTTGGAATAACGATATTCGACGTTTTCAGTCCTGGCAGATTAAATGTCTTGCTGGCGCTTGTGCAGGTAATCGACCTATCGGCGAATTCCTCGGAGATAGAGGCAAACGGCACGTGTTCGAAGCCATCATAGACCAGGTCGCAATGAATATCATCCGATACAACGAGGATGTTATTCTCCAGGCAGAGCTGGCCAAGTCTGGTCAACTCTTGTTCCTTCCACACCCGCCCGACAGGGTTGTGCGGACTGCACAGGATGATCATTTTCGTGCGAGGATTGATTTTGTCCTGCAAATCGTCGAAGTCCATTACATACAGGTCATTCTCCAGATTCATAGGATTGTCGAATATCTCACGGTCATTATTGGTGATGGCGTTGAAGAAAGGGTAATATCCCGGGGTCTGGACAATTACCTGGTCGCCGGGAGAGGTGAACGTCCTGACCAGTATATTTATTGCAGCAATTACTCCGGGCGTGAAAACTAACCATTCCTTCTCGACTTCCCAGTTGTGACGCTTCCGTATCCAATCTATCACTGCGTCATAGTACGACTGAGGCACGGTACTGTAGCCAAAGACTCCGTACTCAGCTACACGCTTCAGAGCGTCGATGACAGGCTGGGGCACCCTGAAATCCATGTCTGCCACCCACATCGGCAGGATGTTTTCAACGTTGAAACGCTCATCGGCGAGGTCCCACTTAACCGAATTGGTGTTGCGGCGGTCTATAACGGAGTCGAAATCATACTTCATAGTCCGGTACCTCAGCTACTGGTTATTGCCGGTTGATGGTATTCTGCGACCACTCAAGAGTAGCACCGTGCGGAACGACCATCAAGTCCCGGACGGGAGATTTTAAGCTTGCTGCTGCCACGCGTTGTCTGCATTGCCCTTGTGCGACCGCGTTCTTTGCGCCAGCAACGGCGGGTCTGCTTAGTCTGAGTCGGAGAGTATGGTGAGAAGTGACCGAAGGTGATTACGGGGGGGGGCGTAAAGCAACAGTGTTGTAGTCGGGTCTACGGACGACCTAGCCTTTCAACTCTTTCATTCGCCCTGCTGCCGAGTCGGCGCGCAGCTTAATCACGTTCCTGGTAGTCTTATAGCCGGAACTGAGAACGGCCATGCTGTCTGGTTTAAGGTCTTCGGTCAGACATACCTGGGCACCAACTATTGAATTGGGACCGACTCTGACTCCGGGCATGATACTGGAATTGACTCCACTCCGACAGTTGTCACCTACTATTGCTCCGAGTTTGTCCAGACCGCTGTCCACGCTGTCATCGACCGTAACCGGGACGTTCTTCTCATCAAAACGCCAGTTGGAGAAGACGGTGTTGGCACCGAAAGAGCAGTTGTCGCCGATAATGGAGTCACCAACGTAGCACATATGAAACCAGCAGCCGTCGCCGATGTAGGAGCCTTTAATCTCGGTAGCGAAACCGACCACGCAGTCGGACCCGATGTGACTGTAGCCACGGACCAGGCTGCCGTTGCCCACCACCGAGTTCGCCCCGATGTAGACCGGCCCACGTATCACCGCATTTTCAAAGACCCGGACGTTCTCATCGAGCACCACCTGGCCATCAATCACCGCGCTCTCCGAGACCTGCGCCGATGGAGCAATGTACCTCGGGCTGTTGTCCAGAAACTGCTTGACCACACTGAATATGTGCCAGGGGTACTTGATGGGAGTCCAGGAGCCGGTGTAGCGAACGACTTTCACGGTCTGCCCTTCCTTGACTGTGCTGTCAATGGCACGCTCGTAGACGTCATCGCGGTCCGTCTCAACGTTGGCAATACAGGCCAGTAGCTTCTGCGGGTCAGTATGCAGGTGCAAGAGGACACTCACCAGGTTGGACGGCTCATTTCCCTTGCCTGGTTTCTCTATAATATGTGTCACTTCATTCGTCTCATTCACCACCAGGTAGCCACCGGGGAAATACTCGTTTACTTCGTAGCCGAGCAGGTAAGAGCCCGCCGAGTTATCCTGGTGGGCTGCGAGTAGTCCGGTATAGGCAGAACCGTCAAAGACATCATTGGGGCTGGCGATAATTATCTCGTCGTTCAGGAGCCCGGCGGCACTCTCCAGGGCGTCAGCTATCCCGGCAGGTTCCTTCTGGACAGCCAGTTCAACCTTGATACCTTCGATGCCGGCCACGATATCCTCTATACGGTGGATGCTCCGGGTACTGCCCACAATGACGAACCCGGTCAGACCTGCTTTCCGGGCTAGCTCAATCTGGTGTTCCAGAAGTGTTTTCCCGAGGAACTTCAGCAGGAACTTGTCCTCGGTGATAGGGAACATCCGTTTACCGATTCCACCGCAGAGAAATACTACCTTCATGCCACCAACCGTGCTATCGTACTTCGCACTATTTCTATTCCGCTATTGAGGAGCGTTTCCGTTTCTGCCTCGGAGCCTGATTCAGCATTCACCCGGATGAGAGGTTCCGTTCCACTCGCCCTGATGAGCATCCAGGAATCATCAAATTCAAGTCGAAGTCCGTCCAGGGCGTTGACGTGACGTGGCCCCAGTCCGGCGGCACTTCCTTCTATTTCGTTCATGACGGTCGTCTTGGCGATGTTGGGGCAGGAGACCTTGTCCTGCAACGAGTAGAGCCGCGGGATTTGCCGGAGGTAACTCCGTATCTCCCCGGCGCTGTCTATTTTGCTGAGCAGGGTAAGCGCCGCAAACATGGAATCCGGGTACAGACCTATCTCCGGCATAATGTAGACGCCGACCGGCTCCACGCCGATGGCGGCATCAAGCTCGCGGACAAGATGAGCTACATATACATCACCGACCTTACCACGCACTACCTCTGCGCCCAGGTCGTTCAGGACAAGGTCAACCATGTTTCCCGTTTCAACGGTGGCCGCTACCTTCTTCTTGCCGCTCCTTACTACTGCCAGACGCGCGGCAAAGGCAATCACTTCGTTAAATCCCAGGAAACCTGTTTCGTCGAGAAAGACAACCCGGTCGGCATCACCATCGAAGCATACTGCCAGACCGGCATTGTGCTGTCTCATGAACTCAAAGGTGCCTTCAAGAGTATCCTCCTTTGGCTCAGGGTTTCTCCCCGGGAAAAGGCCGTCAGGCTCATCATTGAGAGGTATCACATCCAGTCCCACACGGACAAACAAATCGCTGGCAAATCCGGCGGCGGCGCCATTGGCCGCGTCCACCACAATACTGAAGCCCTGGCTGAAGCTTCCTTCCGGGAACCTGTTCGCTACGAAGCGGAGATAGTCTTCCCTGGCTTCAAGGTTCCTTTCGAGACTGCCGCGAGAGCTGTTCCTGAACTCACGTTTGCCGTATATCCGCTCTATTTCCATTTCCTGCGCACGACTGTAGCCGATGCTGTCTGCATCGTTGATGCAGGCGGCATTGAATAGCTTGATACCATTGAATTGATAGGGATTGTGGGAAGCGGTAATCATTACGCCGGTGTCGAACCCCATCCTGCCGGTTAGAAAGGCCAATGCCGGGGTAGGCAGTATCCCCAGATGGGTGACGTCGATGCCGGTATTGCGGAGTCCGGTAGTGACAGCGTCGTTAATGACTTCTCGACTCACTCTGGTATCAGTGGCAATACAGACTTTGGAATGCGGTGGGAGTGTGCTGCCTATTGCCCTGGCGACATCCAGGCAGAGCTCCTCAGACAGGTCCTCCCCGACCACACCCCTGATACCACTGCTGCCAAACAGGCGGGGGGTACTTTGTGCTGTCTGTCTTGCTCGGTCTGTCATCGGTTCAGTTCCGTGTACCACCGACTGCCGGGTGGTCTTATGTGGGCGTTTTATGCACGCTGGGGTGTTGTGATAGTATCTCGTTTTGCCGTCCTGGGTGGTAGAAGGGCAGGGGTTATGCTCATGGTAGACCCTTTACGGACTCAATCCTGACTCGAGCACGATAGAGACCCCACCTGAGAGCTTATTTTAGGCCAGCGGCAGGATAAAGTCAACGTCACGAATTACCTGAATCCAGGTAATCGGTCGGGGAGGTGTGTTTATCTGTGCTATGCCTACGAATGGGTTATTAGAGCAGAAGATAGGGGTTCTACCTACCGTACGGTATGGTGGGCGGTACTGGACTTGAACCAGTGACCTCTTGCGTGTGAAGCAAGCGCTCTAACCACTGAGCTAACCGCCCTCGCAATCACTGACGGAGGGAGCTAACCTCCTTTTTTAGGCTCGAAATGCTGTATAGACATATTGACAACATGTAAAGACATTCTGGCAATTACCATTAACTTTTTCAAAACAAGCACTCAAGGT
>DATKWT010000015.1 GCA_035529395.1 Dehalococcoidales bacterium
GAGCACCGGTATGCTGGGCGGGTTGTACTGGCTCCCGGTAACGCCCAAGGAGGCAATCGAGACCTGGGACCACCTGCGTGAAATTGAGCGCGTCATCGGTACCGGACCTTTCGTGATGACGGACATCGTCACGGCCAGTTCAGTCACCTGGCACAGGCACCCCAATTACTGGATGGAGGACCCGTTGATACCCGGCAACCAGTTGCCCTACATCGAGACCCTGCGCGGGATTGACATACCGGACTACTCCACCCAGCTGGCTGCGCTCAGGACGCATAAGCTGGATATCATGGGTGTAGGCTGGGAAGAAGCCCTTACCATGATGGAGACCAACCCCGAACTCAAGTACCGCCTTAACTCCCCTTCCGGCGCGCAGGTCTTCTTCATGAGGACCGACCTGGAAGGCACCCCGTGGGCCAACGTGAAAGTCAGGCAGGCACTGAACATGGCCATCGACCAGCCGGCAATCGCCCAAGACTTCTACGGCGGCATGGCCTTCGTAAACACCTGGCCGATACAGCCGATGCATAGTGCCGTCTACACACCGGTGGAGGAGCTACCGGATAATCTGAGGTGGCTCTACGAGTACCAGCCGGAAAAGGCCAAGGAGCTCCTGGCAGAGGCCGGCTATCCCAACGGCTTCAAGTGCAAGGTGAACATCTACGCCGACGCCGCCGACATCACGTCCATCGTCAAGGAGTACTTCATGGCCGTCGGCGTGGACATGGAGATAGTGGTGCATGAGGGTGGTGCATTCGGTGCCGTCATCTACGGCCGCCAGTACGAGGACCTGATTTACTCCTACTGGGGTAATGCAGCTCCGTCCTCTGCCCTGACTCACGCTCACGGTGGCGTGCCCTCGTCAATCTACGCCTTCTCCAACGTGGTTGACCCGCTCGCCGAGGAGTATACCGACGCAGTCAAGGTGATAGTAGACCCCGAGGAGCGGAATGCATTGACCAGGGCAGAGAACCTGCGCCAGATGGAGCTCTGCTGGGAGGTAATGCTGCCGGCGGCATCCGGCTATGCTTTCTGGGGACCGTGGCTGAAGGGCTTCATGGGTGAAGTCGGTGTCGGCCCCACCGCCGAGATGGGTACCCTCGGTATCTACCGGTACATGTGGATGGACCAGGACCTCAAGTACGAGATAACCGGACAGCGATAATAGCATCCGGTTCTTGACCACGCACAAACAGGGTGGGTGTTCATCGATACGAGCACCCACCCTTATTTCCCGCTTTCCTTCCCGGAGGCTCACTGAATCCAGGTTGAAACCGGTACGCAGGAACACATATAATCTTCCTAAGAGCTACGGAGAAGGAGTAAGAGAATGGGCAATGACGTCTACATCATCGGTATCGGTATGGTCAAGTTCGGCAAGTTCCTGGAGCGAAGCATCAAGGACATGGCCGGCCTGGTGGTTGAGGATGTTCTCCAGGACTCTGACCTCACGCGGGACGATATCCAGGCTGCCTGGTTCTCCAATACCGGGTGGGGTATCTATTCATTCCAGCATTCCATCCGGGGTCAGGTGGCCCTGACGGCAAATGGGATTCACCGAATCCCCGTAACCAACGTGGAGAACGCCTGCGCCAGCGGCAGCACTGCCCTCAACGGGGCCTGGACCGCGGTCAAGGCAGGTTTGTACGACTGCGCCCTGGCCATTGGCATCGAAAAGCAGCACCACGAGGACCGCGCCCTGGTGATGGGGAGCTTTTCAGCCGGGACGGATGTGGAAGAGATGACACGGACGATAGCCCAGTTGCAGCAGCAGGAGAAGGAGCGCCGCGAGCAGGAGGCGAAAGGAAAGGGGATTGAAGTCCAGAAGGAGCAGGTGGGAGGCCATTCGGCTTTTATGGACTTCTATGCAGCCGGTGCCCGGGGACACATGGCCCAGTACGGGTCCACACAACGGCAGCTAGCCACTATCGCCGCCAAGAACCACAACAACTCCACGATGAACCCGCTGGCCCAGTACACCTTTCCCCAGACCGTTGAGCAGGTGCTGGCCGACCGCATCGTGTCCTATCCCCTGACCAGGTCTATGTGCGCTCCTATCGGGGACGGGGCAGCCGCGGCTATCGTTTGTGGTGAGGACTTCTTGAAGAAGCATACCTCAGACCGGTCGGTCAGGATAAGGGCCTCGGTACTCGAAGGCGGTTCACGGACCGGACCGGCGGATATCAGCGAGCGGGCCGCCAGGAAGGCTTTCGAGACCGCCGGTATCGGGCCGGAAGATGTCAACGTGATGGAGGTGCATGACGCCACCGCCTTTGGTGAACTCGCCGCGATGGAAGCGCTGGGCTTCTGCCCGAGGGGTGAAGGTGGAGTCATGGCGGAGAGAGGAGACACGGCCTTAAACGGAATAATTCCCGTGAACACGAGCGGGGGACTCATATCACGGGGGCATCCCATCGGAGCTTCGGGCCTGGCCCAGATATACGAGCTGGTAACCCAGCTTCGCGGCGAGGCGGGAGAGCGTCAGGTGAAGAACCACCGCATTGCCATGACCGAAAACGGTGGCGGTACCGTGGGAGCCGGCGAAGCCGCGTTGACCATCCACATACTGGAAAAGGTGTAGGTTCCGCGATAAAATAACGATAGCGCAACCTGATAGCCAATGAGTGGCTACTGGTTCAGAAGAGAGGAGGAGAGATGTATCAGAAAATCCTGGTCCCGTTAGATGGTTCCAAGCTGGCCGAGAATGTCCTTCCCCACGTAGAAATGATGGTCAAAGCTGGCGCCGGAGAGGTGATACTCACCACCGTGACCGAACGCATCAGTGCTCACAGCTATAACGTCCAGCTTACCCCGGTAAGCGAAACACTACCCGTACTGGAACCGGTAGTGAAGATGCCGGTATCGGTGGGCAAGATGCAACGACAGGGTGAAAGGTATCTGAATAGAATCGCCAAAGGACTCACCAAGAAGGGAATTAAAGTGAGGACCTCCGTGCTGCTTGGCAATCCTGCCGATGAGATCAGGTCCCTCGCCGAAGAAGAGGGTGTTGATCTCATCATCATGTCAAGTCACGGCCGGTCCGGTCACAGCAGGTGGGCTCTGGGGAGCATTTCAGACAAGATGCTACGGGCGAGTCAGGTTCCAATGCTGCTGGTAAAGCCGCCTGCGGATTGACCCACACCGCGTGCGTAGAGTCCGGGTTGAACTGGTCTTCCCGTCTATTCGATGACCCCGTCGACGACCAGCTCGGCAATCTCGTCGTCAGACATGCCGAGTATTTCCTTAAAGGCGTACTCGTTATGCTCGCCCATGAGCGGGGCGCGGCTTAGCTCGTGGGGTGCCTTCGAGAGCTTGTAGGGAGGTGCCACGGTGAAGTACTTCCCCATTTCCGGGTGCTCTATCTCCGGGTAGTAGTTGCGGTGCTTTAGCTGCGGGTCGTGGTCTAACATGTCACGTCCATTCTGCACCACCCCGGCGGCAACCCCGGCTGCCTGCATCAACGTCATTACCTCTTCCGGGGGGTGACTAATGGTCCATTCAGTCACCAGCCGGTTCAGTTCCTCCTCGTTTTCCTTCCTGCCGAGGAGGGTATTGAACTTTGGGTCGGTTGTCCAGGCCGGATTACCTATGACGTTGCAGAATGAGCGCCATTCTTCGTCGGTGAATACGGCAATGACGCACCACCTGTCCATACCCGGACAGCGATATGAACTATGGGGGGCAGCATTCGGATGGGAGTTCCCCATCCTGCCGGGCACACGTTCATTTACCACGTAGTCGAGCAGGAGCGGCCCCATGAAGTTCATACAGCCCTCGACCTGTGCCATGTCCAGATACTGCCCCTTGCCCGTCCTCCGCCGATAGTCCAGGGCTGCCAGAATAGCCAGGGCATTGTAGCGTGGGGCGATGAAATCGGTCAGATGTCCCAGGTCTGCCGGTTCCCGGTCCGGCCAGCCGGCAACATGGCTGAAGCCTGATATCGCCGTCAGGTGAGCGCCAAAGCCCGGCATGTTGGCATGAGGACCGGTCTGCCCCATCATGGCGGCACTGAGCATGATGATGTCCGGCTTGATTTTCTTGAGGTCTTCGTAGCCCAGGCCAAGCCTTTTCATCGTGCCACCGGCGAAGTTCTCGGTAACAACATCGGCCCAGGCAATAAACCTCCTGGCTATTTCAATACCTCTGGGCTGGGAGAGGTTGAGGGTCACGCTCTTCTTGCCGGTGTTAATGGCGTTGAAAACACCGCCGCGGTTAAAACCAACGACATTATCCTTGAAGGGCGGTGATACTCTCCAGACCCCGGGTCTGGTCTTACTCTCTATACGGAGGACTTCCGCACCCTGGTCGGCCAGTGTCTTGGTGGTCATGGGACCCACCCAGACCCAGCAGAAATCGGCAACCTTTACTCCCTCGAGCAGCTTTCTCTTCATGTTATTCCCCCTCCTGCAACCCAGTTGCTATATAACTCCGGCTTGTTTCAGTGTCAGTATTTCCTCGATAGACAGGCCCATCTCCCGGTAGACCTCCTCATTGTGCTCACCGATGAGCGGAGCACGACGAGACAGCTGCAGCGGTGTCCCCGAAGCAGTGGCAAAAGCACCGGGATAGGTGATGGTAGTATCCAGTTCGGGGTGCTCTACCTGCCTCCAGAACTCCCTGGCGGCAAGCTGGGGACTCTCCAGAATGTCCTTCATTGTGGATACCGGATAGAGCAGGATACGACGTTTCACCGCCCCTTCGAATAGCTCGGCCTTGGTGTGCGACATGAAGAACTTCTTCGTCGTATCCGTCATGCGGTCGACCGTTTCCTGGGTCGTCTGCCTCAGGTCAAATGTTCCCCAGTCGATTCCGCTCAGGAAATCATCGGACATCCCTTCTTCTTCCATCCATTCGACAATTGGACGGCTGACACGCCTGGCCTGACCGCCGGTGGCGTAGAAGAACAGGATATAGCCGTCCTTGCAGGGCCAGGTGTAGGTCGTGCGAAGGCCGGCAGTCCCTGGCTGCACCACTGGCCCCGAGGTACTCGTCTTGGTCAGGGCCCACCCTACCGGAACGGTACCCCGACCGGCAGAATCCTGAATGGAGACATCAACATGCTGCCCTTCTCCCGTTGTCCAGCGGTCATAGAGCGCCAGCATTGCCCCCACGGCTCCCTCTACGCCGGCGTGAAGGTAGGTCTGGGAATGGTGGCTGATTCGTATCGGCGGACGGTCAACATCACCACGTGCCGACATGAAACCGCCCATTGCCCAGGACACGATTTCAGGGGATTTGAAGTCCTTGTGAGGGCCGGTCTGTCCAAATGGTGTTATCGATACAAAGATAATGCCGGGGTTAACCTTCTCCAGGTCCGAGTATCCGAGGCCAAGACCATCCATGTAGCCGGGGGGGAAGGACTCCAGGATGAAGTCCGCCGACCCGGCAAGTTTCTTGAAGACATCCTGGCCGTCGGCTGTCTCGATATCCAGTGTGATGCCCCTCTTGCTCGTGTTGAAGGCAAACCACAGCAGGCTCTTCTCCGGGTCAGGTTCATCGTGATAGTAAGGCCCGATGTCCCGGGTAGGGTCGCCACCCGGTCTTTCTACTTTGATGACATCGGCCCCAAGGTCGCCGAGTAGCTTACTGCAGAGCAGACCTTTTTCGTCAGTCAGGTCCAGGACCCGGTACGGGCTAAGCATGCCTTCTGCCTTCTCTTCCATTTCATACCTCTCCAGGAGCACGATTTCGGGTTTCCGATCTAAGCCGGTCACCCACAACGCCAAGTGTACTACATTCTGCGGCACTAGAGAAGTGCCGTGGCACTATAGAAGTACTACGCGACCGGTCACCGGCAGATTGCAGTTCAACCGCCTTCAGTGTTACAATCACCTCTTGAGTGCTCCAACGCAAAGCGGGGATATCCCTGGCCTGGTACCCGGTTGTAGAAATACCGGCTAGTATGTTAAGCAGGGTGAGACCCTTCGGTTACGGCCTGCTGTCTATGCCAGCAGGTAAACTCAGGGTGACACGCCGTTGACATATCATTCATCATCCTGCTACATACAATATGAAATGAACTGGAAAGGTTGAGAGGAAAGAACGAGTATGCCAGATAAAGTACCGCAGACCTTATACCGGGAACACATGGTAGAGGAGTATATCATCGCTGAGGAACCATTCTACCTGCCGGTCAGGGACGAGGTCCAGCTCTTTGAGGCTGCCTACGCCCAGCAGATACCGGTACTGCTCAAGGGACCCACCGGCTGTGGCAAGACCCGGTTCCTGGAGTATATGGCTTACCGCCTGGGCAAACCGCTCTCTAAAGAGTCCTCATCACCTGCTGAGAAACGGGCGATTCCCCTGGTAACGGTAGCCTGCCATGAGGACCTCACCGCCAGCGACCTTGTGGGAAGGTATCTCCTGGAAGGCGATTCCACCAAATGGATTGACGGCCCGCTTTCAAGGGCAGTGAAGGTCGGGGCTTTCTGCTACCTTGACGAGATTGTCGAAGCACGAAAGGACACCGCCGTACTGATTCACCCCCTCACCGACCACCGGCGGATTCTGCCGATAGAGAAGAAGGGGCAGGTAATAGAGGCCAGTGATGGCTTCCTCCTGGTAATCTCCTATAACCCGGGCTACCAGAGCACCCTCAAAGACCTGAAACACAGCACCCGCCAGAGGTTTATCTCCATTGAGTTCGACTACCCGCCAGTTGAGCTGGAGACGGATATTATCAGGCACGAGAGCGGCGTTTCAGAGGAAATGGCCAGTTCCCTGGCCAGACTCGGCGAAAAGGTGAGGAATCTCAAGGAACACCATTTGCAGGAGGGTGTAAGCACCCGACTCCTGATATACGCAGGAAGGCTGGTTACGCAGGGCATCACCCCGCGTCGGGCCTGCCAGGTAGCAGTGGTCTGGGCTATCACTGATGAGGCCGAAGTCCAGCGTAGCATCGAAGAGGTGGTCTCCAGCATATTCGAGTAGGTATATTATGTCAAGGGCAAAGGTGGGCAGAGTCCTGCCTGCCACAGTGCCGGTACGATATACTGGAAAACGGAAGGTGGATGAGAGAAAGCAGGGGCTCTATTCTGTCCGAGCAGGAGCTTGGTAGATTTCCACCAGCTATTGCCAGCGGGCTTCGCAAAGCAATGCCGCTGGTCCCCCGCCCCATGCATCAACGGCTCCTGACACTCACCGGTGAAGTCCTCGCTCTGTCCTATTCCGCGGCGTCCGAATTCCTCAGGAACTGTTCCTTTGTAACGCGTAGAGCAGGCCCTGCCGGCCTGGAGTCGTGGTGCCTGGAGGGTCTTGAAGTCCTCCGGCAGAACGAACAGAGCGGGATAACCTACTTCGGCCTGGGAATGAGCGGGAGCACCCTGCTGGTACAGAGGCTATCTCCCGGTGTGGAACTGGACGGTGTCAGGGTACTACTGGAGACGTACTGTCTGGCACTCACCGGAATAATAAGCCCTGTCCTGTCCAGCAGTCACCCCCGGAACTACGGGACCGACCAGTCAATGCTTATAGAAGCCCCCGGAGATGGCCACGCTATCTTCCTTCCGGATTTCGTTGACAGGTACCCCAATAAACCGGAGAACTTTACCTGGTACAAGGTGATGGCCACTCACCAGGCGGGTCATATCGAGTTCGGCAGCCATGCTCTCTACTCTGACGGTACTCAAACCGACCTGGCCGGGTTTCCGGAGCTTATCGCTGGCAGCAGGCTGGCCGCTGATATATTTACCATTGTAGAAGACGGCCGTATCGACTACCTCATCAAGCAGCAGTATCGGGGCATTGCCGGAGCCTACGGCAGGATTCAGGATGAAGCCCTTAGCGCCAGACCTCCCCTTACCGTCTACCGGTTGAAAGAGGCGTTCCTTGAGGTCCTTGTCCAGATGAGCCTGGGGCGTTTCGGTGAATGGCTGGTCCCGACGGAATTATGCACCCCTCTTCGCTTCGCGGGGCCAATCATGAAGCAGGTACTGTCGTCCGACGCCGGAGTGGAGGACAGCGCTGCAGCCACGATTCGCCTCTACCAGGTGGCATCCGGATTATCCAGCGAGCCGGTCCCGGCTGACAGATGGCAGACCGTCGACCTTGATGATGGCCTGGAGGGTGTTTCTTCACTATCTCCGGGCAGCATCGATGAGATACTGAGCGACCTGCCTTCCGTAGAACCTGAGTCCTCTGCCTACGCATCTCCACCAGAGGTGGAATACCGCAGTGGTCACAGAATGGATTCTGATTACGAGGCCGGAGAACCCGGGTCCGCGTCTCAAGATGAAACCGAGACAGGTTCTTCACAGCCCTCGTGGCAGGCATCGAATGAAACAGACGATATCGACGACCTACTTGAAGTCGGCTCTCTGGCGGCAGATAAGGGCACCACCGAGGAAGAGCTTCTCGTGTTTGGTGTGAACAGCGCGAATAAGGAGAACGTTCCGGTAGTACCTCAATCGGAGCAGGACAGCAATGACAACAATGAGGGTCCCCTCACGGCGGACGGCCCATTCTCCTATCTCTACAATGAATGGGACTTCCGCGCCAGTGACTACCGACTGCACTGGTGCCGGGTCCGTCAGATTCCTTTGCAGGAAGGCACGCCGGACTTCTTCGAGGCAATCCTGAACGAGTACGCCGACCTTGCCACTTTGTTGAGGAGGCAGTTTGAGCTGCTGAACACCCGGTTCTCCCGAAAGGTGAAACGACTGCAGGATGGCGAGGACTTTGACCTGGATGCGGTGGTGGATTTCGTCATCACCAGGAAAGCCCGGCAAAATCCCGATGGCAAGGTCTACTGGCGAAGGAACAAAACAGAGCGGGACGTCTCGGTGGCCTTCCTCCTCGACATGAGCTCCTCCACCATCGAGTACATCAATAAGACACAGCGGGGCGCCATCAACCAGCCGGTCTTCAAGGACTACAAGGACTACTTCGAATGGCTCCAGCCCAACAAGGATAGCGTCATCCGGCCAAAGGACTTCAAACGGATAATCGACCTGGAGAAGGAGAGCCTCGTCCTGCTGATAAGAGCACTGGAGGCTATCGGCGATACCTATGCTATCTACGGGTTCTCCGGCTACGGCCGGGAAAACGTGGAGTTCTACGTCGTTAAAGACCTTGAGGAGGAATTCTCCAACCGGGTAAAGAGCAGGATTGATACCATTTCCCCGCAACACGGCACACGGATGGGACCGGCGATACGGCATGCCACCTGGAAGCTGGAGCAGCAGGATTCGAGGAGTAAGTTCCTGTTCCTCATCAGCGACGGTCGACCCGAGGACCACGGTTACGGCCAGAATGGACTGGAGAAGGAATACGCTATTAACGATACCAAGATGGCTCTGGTGGAGACAAAAAACAAGGGCATAACGCCCTTCTGCCTGACCATCGACCGGGCGGGGCACGACTATCTCAAAACGATATGCGGTGACATGGGGTACGAGGTAGTGGCCGACATTGAATCGCTCCCGATGTGTCTACCAAGCCTCTACAGAAGGTTCACTACATAGGACATCCGGACGTTATTATTACAGACTGGTACTTAGTTACGCAATTGAGTGAACGAAAGATTCTTCGCTGGCGCTCAGAATTACACACCGTTGACATGTCATTGCAAGTTTACCTGCTGGCTTTTCCAGCAGGCCGAAGCAATATGAATGTTGCGCGGATTTGTGCAACTAGTGTAGTATCTTACAAATGCCTTTACAGTCCCTGTCATTCTAGCAAGCCTATGAAAAACCCTTTCGACCAACCCCCGTGCGGCCCAGATGGGGCGCCTCTCAGAAGAGGCGGGGCCCCTCAGAAGGGGCGGCGCCTTCCCCTTCCTGTCCAGGAAGGAGCCTTCTGCGGAAGGGGGGGAAAGATTATATCTGGGGGACACCGGCAGAATCTGGTTTCGGATTCTGCTAGTGTCATTCTGTAAGAATGACGCCCAGACACCCCTACCAAAAGGGGCGCCTCTCAGAAGGGGCGAAGCCCCTCTGGACTCCCCCTTTTCATCACCCTGTTAGACTCGATCCGGGATACGTGTTTGCCCCCTGGATTCCAGCCTGCGCTGGAACGACATCAACATCCATCATACGTAAAGATATATACGAGACACTACACTAGAGACCAGAAAGGAAACTCTCCCGTATGGTACTCAAAGTAATTGCTGCTGTGGCTATTGGCTACCTGCTCGGCTCAATACCATCCGCCTATATCGCCGGCCGCCTTAAGAATGACGTCGATATACGGCAGGTGGGTGGCGGTAATATGGGTGCCCTCAACGTCATGCGCGGGGTAGGTACCGCGGCCGGCTATGCAGTCGCTGTGACTGACGTCGCTAAGGGCTCACTGGCCGTACTGTTCGCGCAGTGGCTGGGGCTTCCCCAGGTATGGATTCTGGTTACCGGTTTCATGGCAATAGCCGGACACAACTGGCCCGTTTTCTTACAGCTCAGAGGCGGTAAGGGAGGAGCAACCGCCATGGGGGTGTTACTGGCCCTGGTCCCCCTTGAGTTCGGCATCGGCTTCGCTGTGACCGTTATCACAGTGATTATCACCAGCAATCCGGCACTGGGACAGGCTATCGGAATGGCCTGCATGCCCCTGGTTATCTGGCAGTTAAACGGCTCCGGGATGCTGGTCGGTTTCTCACTGGCGGTCTTCGTTTTTGTGGCTATCAGGTATTCCCTGGCGGGACTGAGAATGGCCAGTGAAGGCGTGGACATCAAGAAAGGCCTTATCTTCAGCAGGGACTATCATTTCTGGCAGGTAAAGAAGAAATAAAGGAGAAGATGACCTTCTCCTTTATCACAGCCGTGGCATCCCACCTCATCGCCCCGAGTTGGTCTTCTCCAGGGTCCCCTCTTCAACCATAGCCTTAAGGGAATCTACCAGGGCCTCTATTGTCCGGTCAAGGTCTTCTTCGGTGTGAGCGACTGACATGATAAAGAAGCGCGCCGCCATAGTGGAAATCCCGCGATGAAGGAGGTGCAGGCAGAGACGTGGTCTTGCCTGTGCACCTGCCACTAGCTCTTGCACGTCACGAGTGGGTGGCAGGGTATCGTCGGGCGGTTCCTGGTCAATCGAACCCATATATATCCAGATGATATTCCTGCCGTAGAGTCGGATTGAAAGGCCCCGTTCCTTCAGAGTCCGGTTACCTCTTTGTCGAAGGTATACGCCCAGTTCGTTGACCTTCCTCTGGACACTCCCATCCGTATAGAGCCGGCAAGCCGCGACACCGGCAGCGGCGGTGAGCGGGTTAGCATTCCAGGTCCCGCTGTGGGCCAGGAAGCGTTCCGGAGGAGGTTTGGGCGTAAGTGCCCCCATTATGTCAGCCCGACCGCCCAGCGCACCGACACCGAGTCCGCCACCGACAGCCTTACCAAGGCTGGTCAGGTCAGGCGTTACTCCTATTGTGGACTGCCAGCCGCCCGGCGCGTCACGGAAGCCGGTAACGACTTCATCGATGAGGAAGACGGTAGCGTACTTGCGGGTGAGGGTAGACACGGTACGAACGAAATCGGCATCCCATGGTATCTGGCCACCCATGTGAGCACCTCCCCCTTCAAGCATGAGGATAGCGTACTCTCCGGTGGCCAGTTCTTCTTCCAGCCTGACCGGGTCGTGACCGGGTATCATTGTTACCTGGTCGGTAACAATCCCCGGTCCGGCACCAGCCAGTTCATCGGCCCAGCCGTGGAAGTTTTCCTCGAACCTGAGTACCTTTCTTCTGCCAGTGAAGATGCGGGCCAGTCTTATCGCCATCAGGTTCG
Source organism: Dehalococcoidales bacterium (assembly GCA_035529395.1). NCBI lineage: Bacteria > Bacillati > Chloroflexota > Dehalococcoidia > Dehalococcoidales > Dehalococcoidales bacterium. The sequence goes on from DATKWT010000015.1 coordinate 11,715, forward strand.
CTTCCTGCCCGCAGGAGAAGAACTCTACCCTCTGCATGGACGGCATCATGCCCTGCACCAACTCGGCCCATTCAACCTCAAGCTCATGGTTGTCGCCGTAGTGCGTACCTTTCGCCACCTGCTCCTGGACCGCCGTTACCACATCGGGGTGGCTGTGTCCCAGTATCAGTGCACCGTGCCCGAGGACGTAGTCAATATACTCGTTGCCGTCGACGTCCCACTTCCGTGAACCCCTGGCGTGGGTTATGTAGGGTCGGAAGGGGTCAAGGATACGGGCAGTGTGAGTAGCGCCGTTGGCAGGTAGAATCATCCGGGCACGCTCGTGCAACTCCCGTGACCCCTGGTGAGTACTGATATATTGCTCAACTATGTTCTGTGCGGCCATCATTCCTCCCCTCCTGGTATAACCCCGGTGATACTGCCGTCCGGTTTCCGAAGTGCGGTCAGACACCCTTTCCGGGAGCAGTGACAACCGGCAGGTCCTTCATGGTCAGCAGGCCCGGTCGTGCCTCCACAACCCTGTGAATGCAGTTTACGGTTATGGCTGCCGTGGCAATATCCCCGTGAGTACCTCCCTTGATGACCACCTCCAGGTTGGGAGTCCCGGTGATATACACCGCGTCATAGGACTCGGACCCTCCCACGGCGGCCTCGAACTCCAGGGTTATCAGCTCTTCTCCGGTGCGGAGTCCCCTGCCCACCTGCCGGACACCTGCCGCCTGCCCCGGCTCAACGGTCACGAAATCGGTCTTCACCTGCCTGGTGGCAATCACCGGTTTGATACTCTCAGTAATATCATCAAGCTCCCACCCCAGTCCGTCAGCAATCATGGCTATTGACTCCGGCAGACCCACATGTTTCAGGGTCCCCGAAGCTACCAGCGTCTCGAACTCCTCGAGTGTACGCCCGGCGCCAATCTTCTTCTGAAAAGGGCCACGGCGCGGGGAAGCATCCTGGACCCTGACGGCCCTGATTCGCTCCACCTGCCGGCATACTCCAGTCATGAACAACGGCCAGGTATCCATGAGGAACCCCGGGTTCACCCCGGTGGCCAGAACGGTGACGCTGTGGGCCTTGGCCACCCTGTCGGTCTCGGCGGCAAGTTGTGGACTTTTTCGGTACGGAAAGGACAGTTCTTCACAGGTCGAGATTACATTAGCACCGGCACGAACGCACTTCTCTATCTGAGGATAAACCATAACCATGAAAGAGCTCGTGGTGAGAAAAACCACATCCGGCCTGGTATCAGACAGAACATTATCCGTATCAGCAGAGACGGTGACGCCCAGTTTGCTGTCGACGCCAGCCACCTCGCCAAGATCGCGCCCTGCCAGACTCTCATCGATATCAATAGCGCCAACCAGCTCGATATCGGTTCTCTGCGCAGCATATCGGGCCACACTGCAACCTATGGGACCGCACCCGAAAATCACTGCCCTGACTTTTGTCATAATCCTCACCTCCTGGACGGTCTCTCAGTATAGCATACAACCCTGCTCTACCATCACGATAATCGAGGGTAGAGGGAGGGGATATCCGCTACCGAAAACATGCTAACAGGCATAATTCCGGCCTTGACAGGGGTGTTTTCAGGAAGTAGTATAGTTAGTATCGTAAACTATTATCAAGAGAAACTATATCTCCGGTGAGCGAGGAGCGCCTGTGGGAACCGCAAACACAAAGACCGACACCCTTGACAGTGTTGCCGAAGACCTGTTCTGCATTCCCCCACTCGTCGGCAGAAGCATCCGGCGAAAACTACTCAGAACAGCACTCGCAGATATGCACGCGGGAATCCTGCCACCCCACCTGGAGATAATGAAGATACTGGAAGAGGCAGGGACGTTGCATGTCGCCGAAATCAGCGACAGGTTGCAGATACCAAGGCCACAGATGACCCACCTGATAGACAGGCTGGCAGGTCTGGGCATGGTGGAGAGGCGAACGAACCCGTCAGACCGGAGAGCAATCGACATCACATTAACCAGCGACGGTAGAAAAGTACTGCGGAAGCATGAGAGGTTAATGCGGAACGCCCTCAGGACGACTCTGTCCGGTCTCACCGGAGAGGAGCTGGAGGAGATGTCTATCTCGTTGAGGAAACTGAGAGACATACTCTCCAGGTTGTAACGATTAGCAACTGTTCGAGGTAACCTGTCGATGGCAGGACCGATGAGTTTGGAGGACAGATAGCCGGATGGACATGATAGAGATTGAGGGGCTTTCCAGGAAGTTCGGGAAGCTGGTTGCCGTAGACAACATATCGTTTCAGGTGCCCAGGGGGGAGATATTCGGTTTCCTCGGTCCCAATGGCGCCGGCAAGACCACGACCATTAACATACTCTGTACACTTCTTAAGCCTAGCGGCGGCAGGGCATCTGTCAATGGGTACGACGTCCTGAAGGAACGCCGGGAGGTACAGCGTTCTATCGGCCTTGTTTTTCAGGACCCGACTCTCGACGACTACCTGACGGCGGACCAGAACCTGCGTTTCCATGCCTATGCCTATGGTGTGCCTGCGAATGTTAGAGAAAAACGTATGCAGGAACTAATGGAACTGGTCGAGTTACAGGACCGTCGCAAGAACAAGGTCAGCACCTATTCCGGCGGGATGAAGCGCCGCCTGGAAATCGCCCGTGGCCTGCTCCACCATCCCAGTGTACTCTTCCTGGATGAACCAACGCTGGGACTGGACCCCCAGACACGACGTCGCATCTGGGAACATGTCCTGACATTGCGACAGCAGGAGGACCTGACGATATTCCTTACCACGCACTACATGGACGAGGCGGAACACTGCGAACGCATCGCCGTCATTGATAATGGGCGCATAATAGCCCTGGATACCCCGGATAATCTCAAGGACTCCCTGGGGGGGGACCTGGTGACGCTTGAAGCCAAGGACACTCAGGAGGCAGTAGCTGAGCTGAAGGAGAGGCATGACATTTCACCTGAAGTCAACGATGGTATGGTCACCTTCAGCGTTCCCCACGGAGATACCTTCCTGCCCGAGTTTGTGCGAGGGTTCCGCAGCGGTCTGCTTTCCATCAATGTTCGGCGGCCCACACTGGATGACGTGTTCCTGAAACTGACCGGCCACGCCATTCGAGACCAGGAGGTTGGTATGATGGACCAGATGAGAATGATGATGAGGTCTCACGGATAGCCATGGAAGAAGTATTTCGCGGAATATGGGTAATAGCTTATCGCGACCTGCTGCGTTTTGTTCAGGAGCGTACCCGGGCAATATCATCATTCGCCATGCCACTGCTGTTCCTAGTGATATTCGGCGCCGGTTTCAACCGCGTCATCGGCTCCATGGCTCCGGGGGTTGACTTTATCCAGTTCATCTATCCCGGTATCATTGCCATGACCGTACTCATGGGCTCGCTGATGTCGGGCTTGTCTGTCGTCTGGGACCGCGAGTTTGGCTTCCTCAGGGAGGTACTGGTGGCCCCGATGAGCCGTGCCGGAATCGTGCTGGGCAAGACAGCGGGCACGGCTGTTATCGCCCTCGGTCAGGGCTTCATCATGCTTGCTCTGGCCCCCATCGTCGGCGTGCAGCTCAGCCCTATGCTGGTAGTCAAGCTGATACCCCTGCTAATCATCATATCGGTATCTCTATCCGGCCTGGGAATCCTGGTAGCCTCACGCATGCGCTCCCAGCAGGGGTTCCAGATGCTGATACAGATAATAATCATGCCCCTCGTCTTCATGTCCGGCGTGTTCTTCCCGGTGAACAACGTACCAACGTGGCTCGAGGTTGCATCGAAAATCAACCCCCTGACATACGGTGTGGATGCTATACGCCAGGTCTTTCTCGGCGTAGGCTCGGCGTCCGCAGGTGGCGGTTTTGCCATCGGTGTCACAGTTTTCGGGCACAATATGAGCGTCCTGGAAGATGCGCTGGTAGTAGTCGTCCTGGGTGCCGTACTTATGACGGCAGCGATAGTGGCTTTCAGCAAGCAGGAATAGGAAGCCGGTCAGATGTTAATACGGCGGGAAGCCAGGAGACCACAGTGCAGACAGACATAGACAACCGGATAAATACCCTGGCCGACTGGATGTTCGAGTCGCAGCACCTGGTGGTGTTCACCGGTGCCGGTATCAGCACCGAATCGGGCCTCCCGGACTTCCGTGGTCCCGATGGCGTCTGGACGCGGCGGGATAAAGGCCTTTCAACGGAATGGCCAGACCTGTCCACCGCCGAACCTAACCTTGCTCATATGGCCATCCTGGAGCTACAGGAGATAGATAAACTAAGCTTTCTGGTTTCACAGAATATAGACAACCTTCACCTGAAGTCCGGTATACGTCCGGAACTCCTCGCGGAGCTGCACGGTAATGTCGCCAGGCTGCGCTGCCAGCGCTGCGGTACTCATGTAGAAACGGCTGCCGGCATGAAAAAATGCTCCTGCGGCGGGAAGCTGGTACCAAGCGTGGTCGATTTCGGTCAGTCCCTGCCGGAGAAGGACATCGAGGATTCCTTCCGCCATGCCCAGCAGTGTGACCTCCTGGTGGTTGTCGGTTCGAGTCTCGTGGTTACGCCTGCTGCCGATGTACCGGTCATCGCCTACGAACACGGTGCCCGCCTGGTGATAATCAACCAGGGCGAAACGCCTCTGGATGACATTGCCCATCTAAGGTTCGATGAGAGGATTGGCGATGTGTTACCGCCGGCGGTTGCCCGGCTGAAGCAGTTGATGGGATAGTACTTCTCGGTGCTGTACTCGTGACGGCAGCAATAGTGGCTTTCAGCAATTAGTGACAGGCCCCTGCAGTGGTCAACCGAGCGCTCCACAAACGGTATTGAAAAGATGGTACCAGCGCCGTATAATCAGCCAACGGTACCGAGGCGAAACCGGAAGACTGAGCAGGAGAAACACAGTGCCTGACCAGGGTGCACAGACAAGCCACAATCATCATGCCGCGATATGGTGGTGGCGTCGGAGGGTTTGGCATGTCTCCGGTCCGGGGAACGCCAGAACATAGTACCGGGACCGCACGGTTATACCAGGCCCATGAGTGAAGAAGCTCATGGGCCTTTCTCATTTTGGTAACACGCAAAACAACCAGGGGGTAGGAATTTGAAGCAGAAGATATTGACGGGCGACCGTCCCACCGGCCCGATGCACATCGGTCACTACGTCGGTTCACTGGAGAACCGGATCAGACTCCAAGACGAATACGATTGCTTCTTCGTCGTTGCCGACTACCAGGTACTCACCGACCACCTGACGGAGACGGAAGAGACCGAGGAAAACGTCAGATGTGTGCTCCTGGACTGGCTCTCCGTCGGGATGGATCCCGGTAAAAGCACCTTCTTCATACAGTCGAAAATCCCGGAGATTGCCGAACTGACGATGTACTTCTCGATGATGGTAAGCCTTGCCAGGCTACGGCGCAATCCCACCGTGAAGGAGGAGTTCCAGGCATCCGGGCTGCGGTCGATGAGCTACGGGTTCCTGGGATACCCGATATCTCAAGCTGCCGATATTCTCATCGTACGGTCGCACATGGTCCCGGTGGGAGACGATAACGTTGCCCACGTGGAACAGACCAGAGAAATCGCCCGGAAGTTCAACCGGTTGTTCGGCAAGGTATTTCCTGTTCCAGAGGCCCTTGTGGGCACGGTACCACGGTTGCCCGGCATCGACGGACAGAAGATGAGCGACAGCAAGGGCAACGCGATATTCCTTACCGACAGCCCCGAGGAGGTACGACAGAAGGTCAGCACGGCAATCACTGACCCGGCCCGTATCAGAGCGACGGACAAGGGCCACCCGGACATCTGTAACGTTTACCAGTACCACTACGCCTTCAATCGGGCCGAAGCCCCGTACATAGCAGGGCGTTGCCGACAGGCCACCATAGGCTGTGTCGCCTGCAAGGAGGACATGAGCGATAAACTCAACCTGTTCCTGGAGCCGATTCGCGAGAAAAGGGCATACTTCGAGGTCCGGCCGGAGATTATGCGGGATGCCCTGCATGACGGCATCAAACGGACCCTCAAAGAGAGCAGAGAGACAATCGAGCTTGTCCGCGAAGCGATGCACTTCGACTACAGGAAGCTGCTCTAAGCCGGTGTGCCCTGGAGTTATGTCAAGAACGGTCGGCATCCGATTTGACGACCATCACCGAAGATGCTACCTTTGTCCATAAGTCGCCGAAAGGCACGCAGGGGGTAGGTCGTGGCCAACGCTGTCCTGGTTATCGATATGCTGCGCGGCTTTCTTGAAGAAGGATGTCCTCTCTACTGTGGTCACGATGCACGCCGCATAATCCCCAGCATCCGGACTCTTCTGGAGCGCGAACTTGCCCAAGGCTCGAAGATGTTCTTCCTGTGCGACCGCCATGCTCCGGACGACCTGGAGTTCCGTATGTTCCCACCTCACTGTATCGAGGGCACCAGCGAGGCGGACATCATCCCCGAGCTTGCCGGGTACCACGGTGAGGTGATACCGAAAACGCGGTACAGTGCCTTTTTCAACACGCCCCTCGAAGATAGACTGGCAAAGATTATGCCGGAAAAGCTGATTGTTTGTGGGGTGTGCACCGATATCTGTGTTTGCCATACCGTAGCCGACGCCCGAAACCGCGACTACGAGGTAGAGGTGCCGGTTGACTGCGTTGCCTCATTTAACGAGGAAGCACACCGCTTCGCCCTGGAGCACATGGAGAGAGTGCTCGGGGCAATACTGACCAAATTGAAGGAGTAAGCAGATGAAACCACCAGAGTTTAAGCCTACCGAGGCCGTCCTGTCCGGCGAAACAGCCGATGTCTACTTCACCTACACCATGGAGATTCTACGCCACGAAGGCATCAACCCGGTAGCCACCATGGAGGTATTCCCCAGTCGGGCCGGAATACTCTGCGGCATGGAAGAGGTCAAAGCCCTGCTGACCAGGGTCCTTCCCGAGAACAGGAGCGAAGTATGGGCGCTATCCGAGGGCGAGGTAATGGACCACAAGGAAGTAGTATTGCGCGTCACGGCACCCTACCAGAGCTATGGCCTGTATGAAACGTCAGTTGTCGGTATCCTGGCCCACTGCAGCGGCTGGGCAACCGCCGCCAGGCAGTGTGTAGACGTTGCCCGCGGAATACCTATCATCAGCTTTGGCGCCCGACACGTTCACCCTTCGGTGGCCGGGATAATGGACTATTCGGCCATCGTGGGTGGCTGCACCGGATGCTCCAGTTCCAGTGGTGCCAGTCTGGCCAGCATCCAACCGTCAGGCACCATGCCCCACGCCATGATACTGATTATGGGTGATACCGTTGAGGCAACACTGGCCTTCGACAAATACATGCCGCCGGAAATCCCACGCGTATCCCTGGTAGATACCTTCAAGGACGAGGCTGAAGAAAGCCTGCGGGTGGCCGAGGCGCTGCGTGACCGGCTCGGAGCAGTGCGTCTTGACACGCCCGGCGAGCGGGGCAGAGTCACCACCGACCTTGTGAAAGAGGTGAGGGTCAGACTGGACATGGCCGGTTTCAACCATGTGGAAATTATCGTGAGCGGGGGGCTTGACCCGGAGCGCATACTCTATTTCCTCGGGAGCGGGGCGCCGGTTGACGGCTTCGGTGTCGGCAGCTACATCAGTGGCGGCAGACCAATAGATTTTACCGCCGACCTCCATGAGGTCGACAGTATGCCCATCGCGAAGAGGGGAAGGACTCCGGGTGTCACGCCCAATTCCAGACTCAAGCGCGTGCTGTGATTCGCTTGTCCCCACTCACCGGATTTCCCGACTGCTGTTGAAGTAGGCGGAAAGTATCTTCGCCGGGTCATCGGTCGCCCTGAGGTGCGTGGCCGTGCTTCCCAGGGTTTTTCAACACCCTGCTAGAGTGAATCATACAGCGCCCTGGCCGGTCTGATTGAGCGCTTGTCTCCCGTTGTGCCTATCAACATTCGGTTCATGACGTAGGAAAAGCTGACACGGGCGTCGAGGTCGACCACAATCAATGAACCTCCCCAGCCACCCCAGAAGAAGGTCCGCGGGTTCGGGCCCAGGGGAGTCTCCTCGCTGTTCAACCCGAAACCAAGCCCAAAGTGCATCGGTACCTGGAGTACAAGGTCGGTGCCGTAGCTCTGCTCTTCAATCACCTTCTCGATGGTGGACATGGAAAGAAGACGCACGCCATCAAGCTCACCGCCACAGGCCAGCAACGCGGCGACGCGGGCAACGGAGCGGGCATTGCCATGTCCGTTAGCGGCGGGTATCTCGGCACCCCGCCAGGCACGCTCCCTGGTAACCGTAGCTGGAGTGACAGGGTTTCCCATTTTGCGCGCTATCGCCGTCATATTAGCAGGGTCCACGTATTCGGGGTCTCCGGCTTTAAGTACCGGTGGGGGAATAAGCTCGGCGACACGGTCATCGTGCTCCGGGGGCAGACCGATGTGGAAGTCCGCCCCGAGCGGGACAGCGACCTCCTCCCGAAAGAAGGTGCCCAGGCTCTTTCCCGTTATCCGCCGCACCACTTCACCGATTAGGTGGCCAAAGGTCATGGAGTGATAACCGCTGGCTGTTCCCGGTTCCCACCACGGCTTCTGGGCAGCGAGCAATCCGACAGAGCGGTCCCAGTCGTACAGGTCCTCCGTGGTCATAGGCACCTCGAAGCCAGCCAGTCCGGACGTGTGGCTGAGCAGGTACCGGACAGGAATCTTCTCTTTGCCTGCTTGAGCAAATTCCGGCCAGTAGCTGGCTACAGGCGCATCAAGGTCAAGCTGGCCACGGTCAACCAATATCAGGGCGCAGAGGGCCGTCATTGCCTTGGTGGTCGACCAGACATTGACGATAGTGTCCTGTTCCCAGAGTCGTGTTCGGGCGACATCCGCATAGCCACCCCAGATATCGACTACGAACTTACCGTCTACCGTGGCCGCAAAGGCGGCACCGAGGTCGTCTTCCACCTCGAAGCCTCTGGCAAAGGCGTCCTTTACGCCGGCAAACCGTGGCTCGCAGTAACCGTGAATCTCCACTACACCGGTCATATTTGTCCTCCTTTATAGTAAGGCCGATGAATACGTGTGGCCTTCATTCCTATCGTGTCCCGGCTACGGTACCACTAATTGCGGACGCAGTCAATGCGGTGTCCAGGACAGCCGATGCTGGTTATTATCGGAGAATACCTGTGCGGTTAGCTATGGTACTGGCACGGTACTGAAAAACTTTTTCGACCAATCCCCGTGCGGCCCAGATGGGCCGCCTTCCCCTTCCTGTCCAGGAAGAGCCTTCCTACCGAGGAAGGGGGAAAGTTTATATCTGGGGGACACCCCCAGACCCCTGCCAGAGGGAGCTCCCTCTGGACTCCCCTTTTTCAGCAGTCTGCCTGGACGAACCGGAATGGCGGTTCAACAACCGTGAGAATCCTTTCCTGTTTCGAAACACGCTGTTGAAGTTGATTATCGCTTCCAAGTTGGGATACAAAGAGTTGGTATCATAAACTTGTCCTGATTTCTTCCAGCCTTTTTAAACGCCGATGCGTGTAATTTCTCTGTATGACAAGCATTCTCGTCAAAAGTACAGGCTTCAATTCGTTCTCCGGGTTTTCCAATCCTACATCCAATGTCCAGGATTTTTCATATTCCGTGCCTTTTAGGACATTGATAACAGAAGCATCCCATTCACGTATCTGCTCCTCATGTTTGTCAATATCGGCCTCGGTATCACCTGTTAATCTTGTTAATATCCGTTCGCCGCTCGATATTAACACGACCAGATTATTTTTTAGACTACCTGTATTTTTTAGATAATACAGGATAAGTATCACCCAGAGAATCACTGCTGTACCGATTACAGCATATCTACAGGTATCACTAAACCAGGGTAAGGGAGAAAGGATGGCGTGGCAGTGGTTAATACAGTAGCCACTACCAAAATACGTCCCCACGGCCTCATCATCCACACCGTCTTGAACATCTTGATAGGGTCGAATTGGGGCATAACCATATTCTACCACTTTCAGAACTCTTGGTAACCCTGTAACTCCCTCGATGCACGTCCCTGTGGCAGTATTAGCGGGGTCTGTCTTCATGCCGCCTATTGACAAAACCGGGCCGGCTATTTACAGTATCCATTATCCGGTCACAGCTGCGCCGCTCACAGAGCGAACGAACCTGCGAGGGGAGGCAACTTAATGACGGTTAAGATTGTCACCGATAGTACCGCAGACATCTCGCCTGAAATAGCACAGGCGCTGGGCATCCGGATTGTCCCGGTATACCTCAGATTCGGCAGCGAGGTCTTTCGTGACGGAGTAGACATCACCAAAGAAGAATTCTATCGCAGGCTGGAAACGTCATCCGTCCATCCAACCACTTCACAACCAACGCCGCAGGACTTCGCCACGGCATACTCGGATTGCGCTGAAGAAGCTGATGGCATCATATCCATCCATGTCTCAGCCAAACTCAGCGGCACCTGCAACGCTGCCCTGCAAGGCATAAAGATGCTGAAAGGTAAATGCCAGGTTGAAGTCGTTGATTCGCAGTTCACATCCGTTGCCCTGGCCCTGGTGGTCATGGCGGCCGCCGGATTGGCCAGAGCGGGAGAGAGTCTGCCATGCATTCTCGACGAGACACGAAAAATCATCGGGCAGGTACGAGTGCTCGGGGTTTTTGACACCATGAAATACCTGGCTCGCAGCGGGAGGGTCAGCAAGGCAGTAACTTCAGTGGCTGGAATACTGAATATAAAGCCCCTGCTCACCTTCAGAGATGGAGAAATCGTCCGGGCAAGCCTGGTGCGGACGTACTCCAGGGGTATAGCGAGGCTATATGAGTTTGCCAGCAGCAGACCGTCCATTCAAGCCCTGTCCATTGCCTACAGCACCGTGCCGTCCCATGCCAACCAACTCAAGCAGCAGCTACTGACCGTCTTCCCCGGCATGGACATCCAAATCGCCCAGTTGGGCGCTGCCCTTGGAGTCCATGGTGGCCCCGGAGTCTTGATGGTGGCTCTCCGGTAACAAGAATGATAGCCGGGAGGGCTGTGGATTTCATCAAGACCGAACGTAATCAGGGCCGGGGACATCCGGAATGACCAGGATGCCGTGAAGATATATCCCAACACCGGCCAGTAGCGTGAAAAAGGTGAAACTCAGGAAGCCTTCAGAGTCTTCCCGGCCTGTTCCTTCCACTGCACAATCATCTTCTCCAGGTTCTCTACATCCGGGTCAGGCGGCGGGGGATTGATAAGAGTGCCCAGGAACTCAAGCGCCTCCTGAATGCGCGGCCCCAGCGAGCGCCCCACGTGGTTTGCCCCCCGCACCAGGTGATATTCATGCGGTATACTACGGTCCCTGAGAATTCGGTGCAGGAACTCGGTGCCCCTGTCCAGGCCGAAGGCGTCCTCATCGCCACATTCGAGGTAAACCCCCATTTTCAAAGACAGAATCCTCTCGGCATCCTTGACCACGATGTTGGCCGGGTTATTCTGTGCCCAGTACTCCTCATCGACCGGCCTGCCGTAGATGGCCCGAAATATCCCCTCCGAACGCCAGAACCGGTCCTCAAACTCGATATCCCTGAAGGCCAGTGCAGGCTCTATACCCGGCTCCAGTGCCGCCAGACCGGTAAAGATGTCCGGGTATTTCAGCCCCAGGCGAAGCGCACCCATACCACCCATGGAAATGCCGGCAACAAACAGACCGTCACGGTCCTGCCGTACGCGATAGTTCTCCCGAATATGAGCAAGGAACGGCCCAACCAGGAGCGACTCCCACTTCTGGGAACCGTCCCGGTAGTCCATATAGAACGAGCGGCCGGCACTGGGCGTAACAACTACCAGCCTGGGCAGCCGTCCGTCATCCCATGCCCTCTCGAAAAGGGGCTTCGTCCCGCCCAGGAAGGTCTTACTGTCGCCACCACCGCCGTGCAGGAAGTAGAGCAGTGGCAGGCGTTCTTCCGCTTCTTTATAGCCATCAGGAAGAAGGACTGCGTATGCCATCGGGCCTGGAACAAGGTCACTGGTGTACTCGGCTTCAACGAATGTGCTATCTGCCATGATTGCCTCCGTATGCGGTTAATAAGAATGTGTGCCGGGATGCTCCCCGCACCCCTCTAATACAGCCTTAGTAATCCCAGCACAGCATAACATATCCGGCAGGTGGACTGTCTTGCCTGTCGCCAGCCTCAGTAAGAATGCAGGGCAGGACTGTGTACCACGAGCATCTTACTCCTCCAGCAACAGCTCTGCGGCGGAGACTGTCATACCATCCGCCGTAGTGTAGCGGTGAGGTCTGGGAGGACGGGCTACCCCTATCAGGAAAGCCGCCGCGGCGAACAGACCGATAATCACCATAAATGCCGGCCGGTATGAGCCGATAACATCGAAGACGACATTCATGGCAACCGGACCTGCGGCACCAAACCCGAAGGCTACCAGGAATCCCAGTGAACGAACCAGGCCAAGACTGAAACGGCCGAAATAGTCGGCCCAGATTACTCCCTGGATTACGGCGATACCGGACATACCAATTCCATAGACTGCCACTGCAAGCCAGAGAAACACCGGCTGCCCCGCCAGCAGGAAGAGAAAAGCCCCCATACCCTGGATAACGAAGGGGATGACACGCACGAACACCCTGTCGGAATACTCGGCAACAAACCCCATGAACGGGAGCACCGCCGCCATGATAACAGCACGCACAGTCATCACGGCTGCCAGTGTAGTATCACTGTAGTTCAGGTCCTGAATATAGGCGGCCAGGCTGACATTTATACCCTGAAAGGCCATGCTGCTTATCCCCAGGGAAGCAGCCAGAAGCCAGAAGCTTCTGGTGGTCAATACTTCTCTACGGCTCCATACCGGCTCTCCCGGAGTCAACTTGCCTTCAGAATGCTCCTCCTCATTTCTCCGGCTTCCTTCAGTATCGGGAGCAATCCCGTCCGGATGGAGGCCCATATCCTCCGGTCGGCGGCGCATGAGGATTACCGAAGGGATGAGAACAGCCAACCACGTAACCACGGCAAAGACAACGAACATGGTACGCCATCCGGAGGAGGCAATCACAAACACGGTTACCGGGACAAAGATTACGTTGCTCAGGTTATTTCCGAGGCGTCCGATAGCGATGGCGCGGCCACGCTTGCGGACGAACCAGTTGTTGATGGCTACGTCCGTCACCAGTCCTCCCATGAGGGTGAAGCCAATGGCTACCACCACACCCCGCAGCAGGTAGAACTGCCAGAGAGCGCTTATCTGGGTTACGCTCAGCATGATTATACCGACAATGATTGCACCGATGGGCATCAGCACGCGGGGACCATACCGGTCAATGAAGGGACCGACAACGGGAGAAATAAGCGCCTCGGTTACACGGGCAATAGTCTGCACGGCGGCAACGCTGCTACGACTCCAGCCGAATTCGTTTCCAAACGGCTTGAAGAAGAACCCCAGCATGGAGGAGTAATGCTCGGCATAAGCGAGATGTGCCAGGAAGGAGGCACCCACTATATTCCAGCCGTAGAAGTAGCGGGGCTTCCTGCGTGTCGTGGTTGTCACACGGGTATTCTACACCATATTGTAACCCAGGAAACACCCTTGAACTAAAATTGTTGACATCTGTTGTATGGTGGGCTAGTTTGTATTACCGGGCATGATAGTTGTGACAAGGAGTATGTTATGGATGAATTCAACGCCTACGTCAAGACCAATGCGGAACGCTTCATAGAGGAACTGAAGGGGTTCTGTCGCCAGCCAAGCATTGCTGCCCAGGGTATCGGACTGGAAAAGATGGCGGAACTGGTGCGCGCAAGACTGGAGAAACTGGGTGTTAATGTCCGTCTGATACCGCTGGAGGGCGGCCCACCCATCGTCTACGGGGAGTTAGGAGAAGGTCAGCGCACCCTGCTAATCTACAACCACTACGACGTGCAGCCCCCCGACCCTCTCGATGAATGGGTATCGGAGCCTTTCGACCCCCAGGTCCGGGAAGGAACGCTATACGCCCGCGGCGTGGCCGACAACAAGGGAGACCTGCTGGCCCGTCTGCAGGCCGTCGAGGCCTATCAGGCTACGCTGGGCAAGCTTCCCCTCAAGCTCAAGTGGATTATCGAGGGGGAAGAGGAGGTGGGCAGCCCCCACCTGCCGGCATTCGCCGCCGAACATGCCGAACTGCTCTCTGCCGATGGCTGTATCTGGGAGGCAGGCAGCAAGGATATGAAGGAGCGTCCCACTATCACGTTGGGACTGAAAGGCATTATGTATCTCGAACTCAGGGCTCATGGCGCCAGCAGTGACCTTCACTCCTCGCTGGCTACCATTGTCCCCAATCCGGCGTGGCGTCTCGTCTGGGCCCTCAATACGCTGAAGGACGAGAATGACAACATCCTGGTCGATGGTCTCCTGGACCATGTGGTCGAGCCTACTCAGGCGGAGATGGAAATGCTGGCCGCCATTCCCTTCGAGGAAGATATGATGCTGGCCAACTTCGGCATACCTCGATTCATACGGGGTCTGACCGGCATTGAAGCGTTGAAAAAGCACCTCTACGAGCCGACCTGTACTATTTGCGGTTTCAAGGCGGGATACATCGAACAGGGCACCAAGACCGTGCTACCCAGAACAGCCATGGTCAAGCTCGATTTCCGGCTGGTGCCCAACCTGGAGCCAGAAATGATACTGGACCTGCTGCGTAAGCACCTTGATAGACGGGGTTTCACCGATATTGAAGTGGTTACCGGACATGGCGAGCATCCGGCTAAATCACCACCGGACGCACCTGTCGTGAAGGCTGCCATTGCCGCCGCTGAGGCGGTCTACGGCCAGAGCCCGGTCATCGTTCCGCTGATGGCCGGTAGCGGTCCTATGTATCCCCTTACCCAGGCATTCGGAACACCGGCTTTCTCAACCGGGGTTGGCCATGCCCGAAGCGGTGCCCACGCTCCCAACGAGAGTGTCCGCCTGGATGACTACTTCCAGGGTATCCGCTTCATCGGAGAACTGATTCGTCAGTTCGGTACGGGATAGCGGGGGTGTCCCCCGGATATAGTGGGGTTGATCGGAAGGGTTTTCCATCACCCTGCTAGTAGCCTCAGGGTTGCCCGGGGAACAGTGCCGTACGGGTATTGTAGTATAAAATTATTAGTGATATGATGTTGGGTAGTGGTTTTAGTTCAGGTTATTTTCTCTTTCGGTAAGTCTCCTGTGAGACTATCGCGGACTTATCCAGGCACTGGATAACCCCAACTCAAACCAGCCGACTGGTATGAAGGAGGTCGTCCAGTGGTGCTCCGAGACGAATCTATCGTGCGTCCCCGTTGCAGGCCATCCACGTCACCACTAACGACGAACATCCATTTCACAGGTCCAGTCCCGCTGGTGGGCCTGACTGCTGTCCTTCATGATGGCCACCGTCAAAGCATGACTTCACCCGGGAACACTACGGAATAGAAGGAGACCAACATGCGTATCTATGTGGGCAACCTATCCTACAATGTAACTGAGGAAGAACTGCGCCAGGAGTTCGCCGCCTTCGGGGAAGTGGAATCTGTAAGCGTCGTGACAGACAGGAACACCGGTCGACCCAGAGGGTTTGCATTTGTCGAAATGCCTACCAAATCCGAAGGTGACGCTGCAATCGCTGCCGTTAACGGGAAAACACTTGACTACCGCACTCTTGTCGTCAACGAGGCTCGCCCTCGCACCGACAGCGGAGGCGGTCGTTCCTTCGGTGGTGGCGGCGGCGGCGGCAGACGAGAGGGTGGGGGCGGGGGCGGCGGTGGTGGCTTTGGTCGAAAGGACGACAGACACCGAAGGTACTAATACTACTGGGCATCAGTCAGACACCATACAGGCAGTACTACTTACCTGGCAGGCCTCTGTGACACGGTATGCTACTCTCAGTCCACCAGCCGTATTTTCCAGGTCGAGAGGACGGAGACCAATGGCCAAAGATGTCCTGTCCGAAATACACCAGTACCTTCAGAGAGAGGATTCGGGAAGGCTCAGGTACACCAGAAGAGCATTCCGAATGCTCCCCACACTGGATAGACCGCGTATACTGGATATTGGCTGTGGCCTGGGAGGACCGACTCTGCAACTTGCGCGGTTGAGTCAGGGAAACATAATCGGGATAGATATCGACACTCCTTCCCTGGACGAGTTCACGGGTAGAATTAAAGAGACCGGGCTTTCAGACCGTGTCAAGGCTGTCAACTGCTCCATGTTTGATATGGATTTCCCGGACGAGAGCTTCGACATCATCTGGGCTGAGGGTTCTATATGGCGAATCGGCTTTGAGAAAGGTCTCAGGGAGTGGCGAAGATTCCTTAGTCCCAATGGATTCCTGGTAGTCCACGAGATGGTCTGGCTACGTCCGAATCCCCCGAAAGCGGTTCACGATTACTGGACACGGTTCTATGCGGGAATAACCACTGTCCCTGATAACATGGAACGGGTCCCCGGCTGTGGTTATGACATTATCGGGCATTTTGCTCTCCCGGAGAATGCCTGGTGGAGGGAGTACTACGGCCCTCTGCAACAGCATGTCAAAGAGCTCCGCATGAAGTACGCCGACGACCCCGGATCCCTCGCGATGCTTGACAGGGAACAACGTGAAATAGACCTTTACAGGCAAAGCCAAGGATGGTACGGCTCAGCATTCTTCGTCATGCAGAAGAGACCGGTATCCCCTACGCAGGACAGCTAGTGTAGTGTCTTACAAATGCCTTTACAGTCCCTGTCATTCTAGCAAGCCTATGAAAAACCCTTTCGACCAACCCCCTGACCCCCTTCCTGGCCAGGAAGAGCCTTCCTACCGAGGAAGGGGGGAAAGATTATATCTGGGGGACACCGGCAGAATCTGGTTTCGGATTCTGCTAACGTCATTCTGTAAGAATGACGCCCAGACACCCCTGCCAAAAGGAGCGCCTCTCAGAAG
>DATKWT010000016.1 GCA_035529395.1 Dehalococcoidales bacterium
AGGCTAAGAAGGTAGCCCTCACCGCATGCATGCGCAAGCTTCTCACAATCCTTAATGCCATGATTAAAGGTCACGTTCCCTGGAATGCTCCTGCTACAATTCTTGGACCCTGTCACTGACCATTAAGACAGTTGCTCTGGATATCCTCTTTTTCAGCAGTCTGCTACTGTATAACACCTTCGATGACCAGTTCGGCAATTTCATCGTCGGTCATGCCGAGGATTTCCTTGAAAGCGTATTCATTGTGCTCGCCATACAGCGGAGCACGCTCTATTTGACAGGGTGTTTTTGAGAGGACACAGGGCTGCCTGGGTGGCCGATAGCGACCCAGTTCAGGGTGGTCACGCCACTGGAAGAACTCGCGGTACAGTAGTTGGGGATCGTTCTCCATGTGGTCTTCCGGGCTATTCACCATCCCAGCGGGGACACCAACGGCCTGCATGGTTGCCATCACTCCGCGGTCTTCGCGGTTGACGGTGAACGCGGTGACCAATACCTCAAGCTCGTCCTCGTTCTCCTTCCTTCCCTCAAAGGTGGCGAATCTGGGGTCATCGGTAGCCCATGCGGGACTACCGATGGCACGACCGAAGGCCTGCCACTCCTCGTCACTAAACACGGTAACAGCGCACCATTTGTCCACGCCCTTGCAGCGGAAGACCCCGTGTGGAGCGCCGTAGGGGTCGCGGTTTCCCATTCTCCCGGCTACGCGCTGGTTCACATCGTAGTCCAGCATCAATGGGCCAACGAAGTGCAGACTCCCCTGGTGCTGGGCCATGTCCAGGAACTGCCCTTTTCCTGTGCGGCGGCGGTAATCAAGGGCCGCGAGGATAGTGAGCGCGTTGAACCGCGGGGCGATATAGTCCGTGTAGAAGCCAACCTCCCCGGGTATCCTGTCAGGCCATCCCGAGATCTGGCTGATACCGGATATCGCGGTTAGCTGGTCCCCGTAGCCCGGACTATTGTGCCATGGTCCCGTCTGCCCCATCAGGCTGGAACTCATCATGATGATGTCCGGCTTTATCTCTCTGAGCACCTCGTAGCTAAGGCCCATCCTCTCCATGGCACCGCCGGCGAAGTTGTCGGCAACGATGTCAGCCCAGGCGACGAATCTCTTGGCGATTTCCTTGCCTCTGGGAAGACCCAGGTTGACCGAGCAACTCATCTTGCTTGTGCTCTGAGAATTGAAGATAGCGCCACGATTCGGACCCGGGACGTCATCCTTGAACGGAGGCTGTATCCGCCAGACGTCCGGCCTCACCTTACTCTCGATTCTGAGCACCGTGGCCCCGAAATCAGACAGCACCTTGGTGCTGGTTGGCCCCGTCCAGACCCAGGTGAAATCGGCAACCTTTATCCCTTCAAGCGGTTTCTTTGACATGCTTTTCCTCCTGCCTCTGTTTGCTCCTCGCTAGACAACGCCATCCTTCTTCAGCCTGGCCAGTGATTCCCTGGAGATGTCCAGTTCCTCGACGTATATTTCATCGTTGTGCTCCCCTACCAGTGGGGCACGTCGTGATATCACGGGCGGGGTCTCCGAGGCATTGGACCACCTGCCGGGATACCTTATGCTGGTACCCAGCTCAGGATGTTCAACCTGTGGCCAGAACTCACGAGCGGCAAGCTGTGGGCTCTCTGCCATATCATTGGCAGCGGCTACCGGATAAAGCATGATGCGGTACTTGATGGCGCCGGCCATCATCTCCGCCTTGGTATGGGTCATAAAGAAGTCGATGGTCTGCTCTTCCATCCGGTCTATGACATCCTGGGTGGTGGTGAAGTGGCTGAAGCTCTGCCAGTCGAAGCTCTTGAACCAGTCGTCGGCCATGCCTTCTTCGGCCATCCAGTTGACCAGTGGGATGCTGTGCCGCACCGCATTCGGTCCACCGGTATAGCGCCACATGACATAGCCGTCCTTGCAGGGCCAGATGTGCCGCACATTGACGGGCATTGGGGAAATCCCCCGTGGCCGATGTCTCCGGTTGAAGTCCCAGTCGCCTACCGGGAAGAAGCTCATGCATTCCTGGATGGACACGTCAACGTGCTGGCCTTCACCGGAGTCCCCACGGTGGTACAGTGCGACGAGCGCCCCGACGACTGCCTCGGTTCCCGCGTGGAAGTAGGTCTGAGCGTGATGGCTAATCCGGTAAGGGGTCCGGTCATGGTCGCCGAAGGAGCGCATAAGCGGTCCTGCCCCGGTTGCCCAGAGCGCGAGGTCAGAAGCCTTGTTGTCTCTGTAGGGGCCGGTCTGCCCGTAGGGCGTGATGGAGACCATGATGATGCCGGGGTTTATCTTCTCCAGTTCGGCATAACCCAGTCCGAGTCCGTCCATGTGCCCCGGTGAGAAAGACTCGATAACGAAATCCGCGCTCTTCACCAGCTTCCGGAAGATATCTCTGCCTTCCGCCGTCTCAATATCAAGGGTTATTCCTCGTTTGCTGGTGTTCACAGCGAACCAGTACAGACTTTTCTCCGGGTCTTTTTCGTCATGATAGAACGGCCCGATATCGCGTGCCGGGTCACCTCCGGGTCTCTCAATCTTGAGCACGTCAGCGCCCATGTCACCCATCAGCTTACCGCACATCAGACCCTTCTCATCCGCGAGGTCAAGGACACGATACGGGCTGAGCATGCCTTCGGTCTTCTCCGCCATCGAAACCTCCTTGTGCAGACTGCTGTCAGGTTGCCGGACAGCGTTCACATTATAGCATCATTTGCTGTGGGACATCACGTCCGGGACCAGGTACCTTATTGCAGCCATGTAGCAGATATTATTGTCCTACCTGAAGCCCGAGGGTTAACGCTATTCACCTGTGCTCTGTTAAAATAAACTTCCCTCGACCTTACGGTCGGGGTATTAAGTAAGGAAGTATAAAGCCGACGGGGCTTTCAGGTAAAACTATGAATCAATTAGATCCGGTTGTTACCATTGCCATTCTGTTGGCAGCAGCATTAGTGGGTGGAATGATAGCCCATCGACTAAGACAACCGATTATACTGGGCTACCTGGTAATCGGCGTGGCCGTTGGGCCTCATGCTCTTGGTTTGATAGGTGACCTGGAGCTTGTTGAAACGGCTGCCACCATGGGTGTTGCCCTGTTGATGTTTACCCTGGGGCTGGAAATCTCGATAGCTCAATTGCGTGAAGTCGGCAGGATAGGTGTATGGGGTGGTATTACCCAAATTGCGGCTACCCTCGCTCTAGGGCTGATTGCAGGGTACTTTCTATTCCGATGGCCTCTATCCCAGGCGGTCTTGTTTGGTCTGATTATCTCTCTCAGCAGCACGGCAGTATGCCTGAAAATACTGATGGAGCGAGGGGAACTGGTCTCGGTGCATGGGCGAATAATGATCGCCATCCTTATTGTTCAGGATATCGGTGTAGTAGTTATGATGGTGGTGATACCGTTAATGAGCGGTATGACAGAGAACATACCGCTTACCCTGGCAATAGCTGCAGGGAAAGCACTTCTATTTATCGGGTTAGCTATCATATTGGGACGATGGGGACTTCCCTGGCTGCTGGGCAGGGTTGGCGGTGTTCGAGATCGAGAACTGTTTCTGTTAACCGTTCTTGTATTGTGTCTGGGTGCCGCAGTAGGCACTCATGTTTTGGGCCTGTCAATCGTGTTTGGAGCTTTCCTGGTCGGTCTGGTGTTGCGTGAAACAAGGTTCGTACATCAGGCACTGGCAGAGATTACGCCCTTACGCGATATTTTTGCTACTCTTTTCTTTGTTTCTCTGGGTATGCTGCTTGACCCCATTTTCCTGATTAATAACTGGCAATCAGTGGCACTGCTGGTGGTGGCCATCATCGCCCTGAAACTACTGGTTGTTTTTGGCATTGTTCGAATATTCGGCTATAGTTCCCGGATAGCCATCCTGACCGGTGCCGGTCTTTTCCAGATTGGTGAATTCAGCTTCATCCTGGCTCAGGGTGGAGTCAACGCCGGCATTGTCTCGGACCAGTTTTACTCCCTGATTCTCGCCAGTGCTATTATCACGATGCTGTTAACACCAGTTACCATCAGCCTGATTATCAGGCTATATCCTAAACCGGCTTTGCTGACAGGCGGTAGACGGATGGTCGCTAAAGAGGCTTCATCGACTTCCGTCTCCGTGCCCACCGAGAGGCCGGACCGAGTAGTAATTGCCGGCTACGGAAGAGTTGGGAGAAACATTGCTCAAGGCCTGCAGGATGCCGGAATCCCGCACATTATAATTGATCTTGACCCAGAGCGTGTTTCCGAAGCTAAGAGTAGCGGCCGACCACGTATATATGGCGATGCTACCAATAGAAACGTTCTATCCAAGGTCGACCTTGGTAGAGCGCAAGCATTGGTGGTAACTTATCCGGACTCGATAGCAGTGGTAACCACGGTAAAGACCGCGTTGAGCATTAACCCTGAGCTTAAAATATTGGTGCGGGTGCATCGGGCGAGGGAAGCTGATGAGCTTAAGAAGCTGGGGGTTACCGAGCTAGTCAGCCCGGAATATGAGGCCAGTTTCAGGTTCATTAAGAGGCTGTTGAACATTATGGGCCTGGAGAAAGGCAAGAGAAGACAAATCCTGGCCACAATGCGCAAAGACAAGGAGATTGCTGAATACGATCCCGATTAGGCGGTGTAGCGAAATCCCTGTACTGATTCACAGTTACCGACCACACAATCTAATCCGGGGTAGTATCTCACTACCTGCTGGTGGGGAAGGGGGGATTTGAACCCCCACGCCTTTCGGCACATGATCCTAAGTCATGCTCGTCTGCCAGTTCCGACACTTCCCCTTACCCGGAGAGCCTACTGCAGGTTCTACAACTATGCTTGAATTGTAGGATATTCGCGCACACCAGTTCAAGTTAAGAGCAAAGCCCTACTCCAGAGTCACAAAGATGCTCTTCCGTGGCTGATTGCCGACGGCACGACTGATGTGGCCCCGACCTGTGGTGTCCTCAGCCAGCATGATATCACCGGGGCCGAACCGACGTACCGTTCCATCGCCGGCCTCTATCTCTACTTCGCCCTCCAGTGTGATGATGTACTGCCGCCGGGGAGCATTGTGCCAGTCGATGTAGTAGTCGCCGCCGGTCTCTCTGAAGATGATGCCTGTTGTCTTCTCCGAAGAAGACAACAGGCTGAAGCCTACTCTCTCCTCGAGGGGTATTTCCACATCTTCGAAATGTGATTCGCCATCAGCACCGGTATAGAGTCGTGTGTATTTCATTTATGCCTCCTATTACAGTTGAGAACGTATCCTGATTATATATACCGCTGTGACAGCGAGGCAAAGCAGGTCGGTGGCAGCCTCGATAGACTCCAGTTTTACATACCGTTCGAAATCGGTTACAATATTATACGCTATGCGCACCGTCTTAAGGCTAATCCGCTTTCTCAAGAAATACTGGTACTGGGTAATCCTTGCCTATGTCTGCCTTATCGCAGCGACTGTATTCTCCCTGGGAATCCCGGAGCTGATCAAACGGGCAATTGACCAGGGTATCTCACTGGATTTGCAGACCGGCCAGATGACCGGCGACCAGCAGTTCCTGGTGTTCGCCGGACTGGCCATAGTGGGGGCAAGCCTGCTGCGAGGGCTGTTCGGTTTCGGTCACACTTATCTCGGGGAATTCATTGGCCAGCGCGTAGCCTATGACATCAGGAACAGGCTGTATGACCGCATCCAGCGACTCAGTTTTGCCTTTCATGACACAGCACAGACCGGCCAGTTAATGTCTCGCGCTACCCAGGACGTAGAGGCCGTCCGCATGTTCGTGTCCATGGGCGCTCTTCGCATGGTCCAAATCGCAGCCATATTCATTGGCATCTGCGTCATCCTGTTCTCGATGAACTGGACCCTTGCCCTGATAACCCTCGCTGCCATGCCGCCGGTGGCCTACTGGGCAATCAGGCTGGGGAGAAAGCTGCGACCCATCTGGACAGACATCCAGGAAGGAATAGCAAAGATGGGCATACATCTCCAGGAGAATCTCTCCGGAGTGAATGTAGTAAGGACCTTCTCGCGCGAGCCCTACGAGATTGAAGGGTTCCGACAGAAGGCAAGGCAATACTACGAAGACGGGATACTGGCCAGCAAAATCCAGGCTTTTAACATGCCCCTGATGGCCTTCATCTTTACCCTGGTCAGCGGACTGGTCATCTGGTACGGAGGCAGAGAGGTTGTTGGCGGAAGGTTGACACCGGGCGAGTTGACACAGTTCTATTTCTACCTAGCGATGATGATGATGCCAATAAGGATGTTGGGCTTCATGGTGAACCTTGTTTCCCGTGGTATAGCTTCCGGTGACCGTATTTTTGAAGTCCTGGATGCACAGTCGGCGGTAAAAGAGAAGCGCGGGGCTACGGAGCTGGTCGATGTCAAAGGTATGGTCCAATTCGAGAGCGTTGCATTCAGCTATGGTGCAAATCCTTACGAATCCCTGGGCGACGTTCTTGATAAAGTCGACCTGGAAGCTAAACCAGGCCAGATGGTCGCCCTGCTCGGCTCGACCGGAAGTGGCAAGAGCACCCTCGTCAATCTCATCCCCAGGTTCTATGACGTCACATCGGGACGTATAACCATCGATGGCGTAGATATCCGAGAGGTAACGCTTACCTCGCTGCGACGTAGTATCGGCATTGTCCAGCAGGATGTCTTCCTCTTCTCGGCAACAATCCGGGATAACATCGTATACGGCGCTACTGATGCCAGCGACGAGCAGGTTTTTGCCGCAACCAGGGCAGCATATCTGCATGAATTCATCGAAAGCATGCCCGAAGGATACGATACCTGGGTGGGTGAACGAGGCCTCACCCTCTCCGGTGGCCAGAAACAGAGGCTGGCTATTGCCCGCACCCTGCTGGTCAACCCACGTATTCTCATTTTCGACGATTCTACGTCCAGCGTTGACACTGAGACCGAGTTCCTCATTCAGCAGGCTCTCCGCGAGTTGATGAAGGGACGGACCACCTTCGTCATTGCCCAGAGGTTACAGACCGTCCGCGACGCAGACCAGATACTGGTTCTGGACAAGGGTACCATTGTCGAGCGAGGGACGCATGCCCAGTTGCTGGAGGAAGGTAATATCTACCGGCAGATATACGAGCTACAGCTCCGCGACCAGGAAGAGTCGCTCGGTAAGGAGGGTGGCCAGCTATGATGCACGGTGGTGGCGGCGGCATGATGCACGGTGGCATGATGCACGGTGGCGCACAACAGAAGGTTGGTCTGAAGCGTGCCGGTGACCTCGTTGATGATATTGAGTTCGGCAAGGCCTACGACCAGGCGGTCATAACCCGCCTCTTCAAGTACCTCAAAGGCTTCAAGGTCCGCTTCATCCTGGCGATGCTGGGAATGCTTGGCTTCACGCTGACAACGCTGGCCATGCCTTTCCTGATCGGCTATGCCATCGACACACCGATCGCCCACGGCAACCTGTCGGGATGGGACATAGCGAATCCATCGCTGATGCTCGTTTTCATTGCCTTCATATTCAACGGGCTGCTGAATTGGGGAAGCCAGTGGCTGCAGCTGCTGTCGATGGCCTATGTCGGCCGCGGAGTTCTCTTCCAACTGCGCACCCAGATGTTCAACCACCTCCAGAAGCTCTCGATGTCCTTCTACGACCGACACGAGGTGGGCCGTGTCATGTCGCGCGTGCAGAACGATGTCGGTGCGCTGCAGGAAGTCCTCGCCAGCGGCGTCATAGTTATCGTTGCCGACGTGCTGAGCCTGGTAGGCATAGTCTTAATGCTCTTCTTCATGAATAGCAGGCTGGCACTAATTACTCTCACGATGATCCCGGTTATGGTGATTGTACTGGTCATCTGGCAGAAGTATGCCCGGGTTGCCTTCATGCGTGTACGGATGGCCATATCCGTGGTTAATGCCGGACTGCAGGAGAACATCTCCGGTGCCAGGGTCATCCAGAGCCTGTCCCGTGAGACCGAGAACTACGGGAGATTCGACAGCGTGAATGAGGCCAATCTGGGTGCCAATCTCTCGGCGGCCCGTCTCTCTGCCGGCATCCTGCCCCTGATTGAACTGCTCATGGGCGGAGCCACGGCACTGGTGATCATCTACGGCGGTGCTCAGGCCATCGCCGGAGAGCTGATGCTGGGACAGTTTGTTGCCTTCATCCTCTACGTGCAGCGGTTCTTCGAGCCGGTACGGAGCCTTACCATGCAGTACACGCAGTTGCAGCGGGCCATGGCCGGCGGACAGCGGATCTTCGAGGTACTTGACACCCAGCCAGAGATAACCGATGTCACTGACGCTATCGACCTGCCTACCATCAAGGGCGACATCGAGTTCGATAATGTCGGCTTTGAGTACGTGCCCGACCTCGAGGTGCTGCATGACATCAACCTGCACATACGCCCCGGCGAAACGGTGGCACTGGTTGGTGCGACCGGAGCCGGGAAGAGCTCCATGATCAACCTCGTCGGCCGGCTCTACGACATAACCAGGGGACACCTGAGAATCGACGGCCATGACATCAAAATGGTCACTCAGAGGTCGCTGAGGCAACAGATCGGCGTTGTCCTCCAGGAGCCCTTCCTTTTCTCGAATACAGTACGGGAGAACATCATGTACGGCCGGGAGGGTGCCACCGAAGAGGAGATGATCGAAGCCGCCAAGGCAGTCGGCGTGCACGATTTCGTCCAGCGTCTTGAATATGGCTACGACACCGGGCTGCAAGAAAGAGGCAGCAACCTTAGTGTGGGGCAGCGTCAGTTGATCAGTTTTGCCAGAGCAGTCCTGGCTGACCCGCGTATTCTCATGCTCGATGAAGCAACGGCCAACGTTGACACCCAGACCGAGATACTCATCCAGCAGGCCCTGCAGCGCCTCCTCAAGGGCCGTACCTCCCTGGTTATCGCCCACCGTCTCTCAACTATACATGATGCCGACCGCGTGGTGGTGCTCGATGACGGGAAAATAGCGGAAATCGGGAATCACGAACAGCTCATGCAGAAGCGGGGCATATACTACCGTCTGTATTCCATGAGCTATGCGGCTGCCGGTGGGAACAGTCCATCAGGGGATGACGCTCCGGCAGAAGACAGACCGGCCAACTGATGTTTGTCCAGCCTGGCGGCTGGACAACTAGTGTAGTGTCCTATAAATGCCTTTACAGCCCTGTCATTCTAGCAAGCCTATGAAAAACCCTTTCGACCATCCCCCGTGCGGCCCGGATGGGGCGCCCCTCAGAAGGGGCGGTGCCTTCCCCTTCCTGTCCAGGAAGAGCCTTCCTACCGAGGAAGGGGGG
>DATKWT010000017.1 GCA_035529395.1 Dehalococcoidales bacterium
AGCAGGGAAGAGCTACGGAAGAGCTAGCCAGACTATTAACAAGCCCAATGTGGTCACCGTTCTCTTTGGCCCGGGCTAATCTCGGATGGTTATCACTACCTTTCCTTTGGCATGTCCCTTTTCGGCGTACCTGTGGGCTTCGGCAGTTTGCTCCAAAGGATAACGCCTATCGATAACCGTCCTCATCTTACCGGCCTCAATAACACCTGTCAGGAAGTCGAGGTGTTCTGTGCTGAATGGCGGCAAGGTGAATATGGCTTTCTTGCTGCCTATCTTTGAAGTCCATAGCATCTGCAGAAGTAGTGGAACTGTAGCCACAGTGTTAAGATAGATTCCTTTCTGATTCAGCGAGCCTTTACATTGTGAGAATGACCTCTTACCCACCGCGTCGAAAATGATGTCATAGGTCTGACCACTACTTGTGAAGTCCTCTTTTGTATAGTCAATTACCTTATCGGCTCCCAGAGATTGCACCAATTCCAGGTTCGTAGTACTGCACACGCCGGTGACTTCAGTCCCGAAGTGTTTGGCAAGTTGTATCGCAAACGTGCCTACTCCACCAGAAGCTCCATTAATGAGGACTTTCTGTCCGCTCTGAATATGCCCATAGTCTCTGAGGAATCGCAGTGCACTCGCAGCGCCAAAAGGAACCGCGCCGGCTTCCTCAAAGGTCATGTTGGACGGCTTCATGGCTACTTTGTCTTCGGGTACACACGCATATTCTGCGTAAGCACCATAGGGGCCTCCGCCATAGACCTGGTCGCCCTTCTTGAATGATCCGACATTCTTCCCCACTGCGTCGACTTCCCCGGCCAGCTCAATCCCCAATATGCTGTTCTTGGGCTTCAGCAGCCCCGTCATGAATCGGGCAATGAGCGTTGTACCTTGGCGAAATCTGAAGTCCATCGGAGTTACGGTTGTGGCGTACACCTTGATAAGTACTTCATTGTCCTTGGGTGCAGGTTTTTCTACCTCTTTCAGTTCGAGAACTTCAGGTGGCCCATACTTCGTGTATACAATCGCTTTCATAGGTATTCCTCTTCCTTTCTGGTTTAGCGTACTGATTCGGTACCTCAGGCAACCAGGATGCTTAGAATCTCTCGAATGTGGTTATAAGGCAGGGAGATGTGCGCTTCGTCCTTCAGGAATGTAGCGTGGCATTTCGGGATGGCATCAGCAATATAGCGGCCGACCGAGACAGGAACATTGAGGTCCAGCTCCCCGTGCCACAGGTGGATCTCAACGGGTATGTCCTGAAGTCGGAATCGCCACGGGCGCGTGTATAGCGCAGCTTCGTGATGAGTACCGCCAATACCCGACCGAAACGCTTCTAGCAACATATCGACATACACTTTCGTCGCCTCAGGCTGGTCCAGCAGTAGCCTGTCCGGTTCTGCGAACTTCTCCTTCGACCGCGATACGAACTGGTCCGGATTCTTCCGCAGGCCCATAGCGAACAACATCAACAACATCCTTCGTATCACCGAAGGCTTCCCGGGAATGGTCCATGATGCCCCCTCTTTGATACGAGGTGCTTCAAAGGGACCCATTCCACAGACTACTGCCGTCGCGGTCAGGCGTTCGGGGATCTTATAGGCGCAGGCACAGGCATAAGGCCCACCCCCGGAGATTCCCAGCACAGCGAAACGGTCGACCTGCAGCACGTCCGCCATCTCTATCACGTCATCAGGCCAGTCTAGGATCTCTCGGCCACGCTTGAAATCGGAGAGGCCCATGCCTGGACGATCAACCGCGACAATGCGGGCGTTCAATTCGGCGGCGGAGTCATCGGCATCAGAAAGCGGCCAGTCAAGCCGAGAACCGGGAAATCCGTGGAAGTAGAAGACCGGCTTGCCCTCCGGAGCGCCGTATTCAGCATAGCCAAGAGTCCGACCGTCTTTCAACTTGATTGTCTGGTCGCTTCTATCGCTTCCCATATTCTCCTCCGTTATTCGGATAGCTAGAAGTTCTCTATTATATGCTTAAGGTAAGCTTTAGCTCAATCGGCTGTTTTACCCCAGAACACTGTATAGGTGAAGAATGCGTAGTAATCCGGTAGATTCAAAATGAAATCCGGTGAATCCGGCAGGCAAAGACGCTGGAATTCTGCTAAATCATCGGATGACAACTCGGTTGATACATCTGGCCAACGCATATCAAAAAGAGCCACCAGGGCATTGCGTATTTCATCGTTCAGGGGGGCACAGACACTATCTGCAAAGACTTTTGCCCTGGGTTCCTTTAGCCCCAGTTCGTGAAACCAGCCTAGTGCACGCAGGAAGTGTAACTCTGGGTTCTTCCCATGTACAAAAGGAGCAATGCCGGCCGATGTTGCTCCCAGCCGGGATTCCAACCGAGGATATCCGGGAAGCAGCTTTTCAGAAGACCAGGCAGCAATGGCTACAATACCATCGGGCTTCACTACCCGCGCCAGCTCTTTCAATAAAGGTAGAGGTTCCCAGGGGCCATATCCCACGCAGTCGGCACTCCATACCCAATCGAAGGTATTATCATCGAAGGGAAGCTTGGTTACATCCCCTTCCTGGAAAGAAATTTGTTCTGAAAGTCCAGCCTTCTTCACAATATCCCGGCCATAATCCAAATGCTCCACAGATGTATCAAGGCCGGTGACATGACCGGTAGGTCCCACCTCCTCGCCCAGTAACAGGCATTGAAGACCGATTCCACATCCGGCATCCAGTCCCCGGCTCCCCTCAGGCAGCTGTAATGCCCTAACCGTTGCACGAAGGGTTGACTCTCTTAGCGGGTTGGACACTAATAAGCTCTGTATATAAGACTCAGTATCCGTGTTATGAGCTTCCTCAACGACACGATCATAAGCGGTCTTGCGTTCTTCCTTAGGCATGTTGTATCTCCTTGTGTGATGTATTACTCAGCGCATGTCCAAGCCCGCACGTTTCTCCATCTCTTTCAGTTCGAGAACTTCAGGTGGTGCGTATTTGGTGTAAACGATCACTTTCATGGCATCTCCCGTGTCAGAATCGTGTCTGCGCTAGTTACCTTGATTTCCTTCAGTACCCTCGGGTGTTGAATCGGTCAGGATTCTGATAGGCGTATCGTGCTTGTGGCAGTCGACGTGGTGGAGAGTTCGGCCATTATACCACCCGGCTCCGAGGCATGGCAAAAGCAGTGGTAAAGGGCGACAACAAGGCGTTGACTTACGTAGAACAACTGTACTACGATTGAAGAGTCAGTGAAGCTGACGCGTCACTTAAAGTGACGTCTCGGTTCAGTACATTGAGGTACATTTATGGAGTTGCGGCAGACCAGCGAAGCTGAACTGGACCTTATCCCGGAATACTGTCACTACAACGATGAGGGATGCGAGTTCGCTGATTCCTGTCTGAATTGCCCGCTGCCGATGTGTGTATATGATGTGCCCGGCGGCAGGCAGCGCCTTCTAAAGAGGCGGCGGGCCGAGGAAATGGCCAGGTTATTCACTGAAGAAGGTAAGAGCACTCGTGAGCTGACGCAGATATTCGGAGTCAGCCTGCGAACAGTACAGAGGGCACTGAAGGTAGTTTTTGAAAGCAAGACTGACGTGGAGGTCACGGAAGATGAGTGAGGATTTCAACCCCACAGAGCTGGCCCGCCGTGATGCGGATAGAATCAGAGGCTACCGGAAGCTGTTGGACTTTTATCACAGCGTTCAGTGGGAAGGTAGAGAGAAGTGGGGTGAGAGGCGCTTGACCTTCAACTACGCCAAGGTGGTTGTTGACAAGTTGACCTCGTACCTGATGTCCGGTATTGACTTCGCCGTTGAACCAGTAGAGGAATCGGATGGGGCGAGGACGAAGGCTAAGAAGTCTGAAGCAGCCCTCCGCAAGGTATATGAAGACAACGGCATCGAACAGCTTGACTTCGATACCGAGATTGATTGTGCCATACTCGGTGACGCCTGCTACAAGGTTACCTGGGACCAGGAGACCGGGAGTGTGCGGGTAACTGCACCGGATATCCAGGGAATCTACACCTGGCGACTGGGTGACGACAGCTCCCGAATATGGCGGGTGGCTTCGAGGTATACACTGACCGCCGACGAGGTTGAAATCCTGTACCAGGTCAGGCCTCAGCGCAAGGAGGCAGCAGTCACCGAGCTGTGGACGGACCGGGAGTTTGAGCTGTGGCTCGATGATGCCCGGGTGGAAAAGAAGCCCAACCCCTATGGGTTCATACCCTTCGTTATCTTCCCCAACCTGAGGGAGCCCAAGAGGTCCTGGGGGATTTCCGACCTGGCACAGATAATGGAGCCTCAGCGTGAGTTCAACCGGGCAATGTCACAGCTTTCAAGGATACTGGAGTTGTCCGGTAATCCGATTGCCGTCCTGGAGAACATCGAGGAGTCCGAGGACATTTCCGTAAAGCCCGGGGCGGTGTGGAACATCCCGGAAGACGCCAAGGCCTACCTGCTTGACCTGTTGCAGGGTGGGGGGCTGAGACTGCATATCGATTATCTCAACCTGCTCTACCGCACACTGCACGACGTATCGGAATCGCCGCGTGCTGCTTTCGGTGGCACTGAGCGGGACCTTTCCGGGGTTGCCCTGGAGATTGAGTTCCAGCCACTGCTGCAGAAAGTCAGGCGAAAACGAATAATCAGGGCGGCTGCCTACAACCGGAGGAGTCGACTGATACTCAAGTTGCTGGAGAAGTATCGGAATGAGGACTTCGGGGATAGCCGTCCCGGCGTGGTCTGGGGTCCCTTGCTACCGCGGGATGCCGACAAGATGGTGGCCAACGAGCAGACGCTGGTCCAGACCGGCATTCATTCCCGGCGTCGGGCGATGGATGAGCTTGGCGTTAGAGACCCGGAGGCGGAGTTTGGCCGGTGGCTTGAGGAGAGAGGGGCCATTCTGGAGATGAACCATGAACTCAACCGTAAACCGTCCAGGGGTGGAGTGAGGGAGAGAGATACTGAAACCCCGGACAGAACCGGTGAGGAATAACTGTCAGGAGGTGGAACGTTGATGGACGAAGTGACGCTCGTCGACGACGAGTCGCAGGAAGGGAATCCTGTGGGACCGGGTACCGAAGACCATGACCCCGGGGAGATTGATGGAGCGATTGGTGATGAGGAATCCCGGGATGAGGTCGGTGAGCAGGTGACCCCACCTGCCGAGAGAGGAGAGGAACTGGTGCTGGCAAACGCCCGCATCGTCGAGCTGGAGGAAACTGTCTCGGACAGGGATAGTGAGGTCGCCTCTCTGAAAAAGTACGTTGCCGAGCTTGAAGGGATGCTATCGACCAGCAGGGACTCCCTGGGTGAGGCTGTATCCAGGTACAGGGATGTGGTCATTCAGGCCAGTCCGGGAATCTTGGAGGAACTCGTCAGCGGGGAGAGCATCGCATCGATAGATGAATCCCTCCGGAAGGCGAAGAATCTTATCGGCAAGGTGAGAGAGGGGCTGGAGGCTGAGGTCTCACTGGCACGGGTACCGGCGGGGGCCCCGGAGAGGCGGTTGCCGGACCTGTCTGCCCTTTCGCCCCGCGAGAAAATCCAGTACGGAATAGGAGGTAACAAATAATGGCACTCACACTGGCAGAAGCAGCCAAGCTGTCCAATGACATGTTGCTGCAAGGGGTCGTGGAGACAATCGTCAAGGAATCTCCGGTCCTGCAAAGGCTTCCCTTTGTGGAGATTGTGGGCAATGGCCTGACATACAACCAGGAGAATACCCTGCCTTCAATCGATTTCTACGATGTTGGCGATACCTGGGCGGAGTCGACACCGACCTTTGAGCAGAAGACGGCCAATCTGAAGATTATGGGAGGGGATGCCGACGTCGATAACTTCCTTAAGGCGACCCGCTCCAATGTCCAGGACCTTGAGGCGGCGGTGGTGGAGCTAAAGGCCAAAGCACTCAAGGATAAGTTCGAGGAGAGCTTCATCTACGGTAATGCCACGGCCAACCCCAAGCAGTTCGACGGTCTGAGGAATCTCATCGATACCGAGAGCGTAGGCTCTCAGGTGATAGCTGCCGGGGCTACCGGGGCGACCATGACCCTGTCCATGCTGGACGAACTCATCGATGCGGTGAAGGGCGGTAAGCCGGACATGCTGCTGATGAGTCGCCGCTCCCGGCGCAAGATTAATGCCCTTATCAGGGCTTCGGGCAGCATGATGGAAACCGACCGGGACAGGTGGGGTAACTTCGTCCATTTCTGGGACGGTATTGCTATCGGGGTCAATGACTGGATACTGGACACCCACGTGCTGAGCGGGAGTGTTGAGACGGCCACGACCGGCGGTGACTGCTCTACGGTCTATGCCATACAGGCGGGTGAGGGCGGACTCTGCGGCCTGACCGCACCCGGGCACCTGACTGTGGAGCCTATTGGTTCCCTGGAAACCAAGGATGCCACCCGGAACCGGATAAAGTGGTATGTCTCGCTGGCATTGTTCAGCTCTGTTAAGGCAGCGGCACTCATTGGAGCTCAGGACTAGGTGTATTAGGGCGGGTTCACCCGCCCTAATACCTGGTGGAAGGTGGGACCTTCCGCAGCATCTGACGGCAGGCTTTGCCTGCCGCAGCATCTGACAAGCGGGTGAACCGGCCTGAATACCTGGCGGAGCGCCTGACAGTAGAAATACAGACAGAGGAGGAGAGAGATGGCTTTTTCAGACCCGGGAACGGGGAGAGTTGCTCTGGATTCCGGCCGGGGGACCGAGCCGGGAAAGGTTACCCTGGCCGAGGACTGCAAATGTGGTGACGTGCTGGGCTACAGCAGCGGCTGGAAGAAGGCACTGGCGACCACGGGTTCGGTGATACAGGGCAGACTGGTGGCCCTGGCTGATGGCAAGAGCGGCAATGAGGTGCCGGTATCTGCCAGTCCGGTGATTGGTGGTTACTCCGGGGCTACTGCCGGTGGCTATGTCTACGTGGCCGAGGGGACGGACAACGGCGAGATTACGCAGACAGCTCCGTCCACTTCCGGTGATGCCAACACCATCATCGGTATGGCCCTTTCCGCCACCGACATAATGTTCTTCTTGAATGGTCGGGCCGACAGCACGACATAATATACCAATAAATGTTTCCAGGTGAATAGGAGGTTGGGGGCAGTAGCCTACGGCCTCTTATTCACCTTCCACTCACGAGGCGAAGGGGACAAAGGGGATAGGGGCACCTGTAAGAATCTGAGGGGGTAAGGTAGCTATGAATCTGGGAGACATGCGCACTATCGTCCGGCGAGACCTGCATGATGAAGACTCCGGTGACTACCGCTGGACGAACGACGAATTAGACAGGCACATTGCCCACGCCGTAAAAGACCTCTCCGAGGCAATTCCCTATGAGCAAAAGGCGACCAAGGCGACAGCATCAGCTTCGAGAGAGATAGATATATCGAGCATCACGGATCGTGTCATGGTACAGGCTGTGGAATACCCGGTGGGGCAGTTCCCCAGGAGGTTCCAGCGCTTTGCCCTGTGGGGCGACATAGTGACTCTTCTCGGTCCGGAAGTCCCTGATGGCTCGAATGCTAATGTTTACTACGGCAAGCTGCATACCATGGGTGAAAGCACCTCCACGGTTATCAGTTTGCATGAAGACCTGGTGGCTGCCGGAGCCTGCGGCTACGCGGCCATCGAGTGGGCGGTGTATGCCATCAACCGGGTGAATGTCGGCGGTACCCGGACCCCTGAGGAACTGCTGAGCTGGGGACGAGAGAGGCTGACCTTCTTCCGCAGGGAGCTGAGAAGATTGGGGAGGAGAAACCGGGTCAGGGTGCGCTCTCTTTATGCCCCCTACTACCCATCGGTATCGGAATCAACTGACTACGGCCCATGAATGGACTACGGTCCGTAGGCGGGGTTCCGTGCGAAGGGTGCGGACAAGACAGGCTGCATCGCGAGGACTGGAAAGGAGGTAGGAATGACCTCGAGAGAGATAATAGCCACAACAAAGGATGGCTTGCCCAGGGAGGCTTATGCCATTCCCGGCGACCCGGTAGACACGGATACCTGGAAGTTGCCGCACCATAAGAAGAGCATCTTCCGGGCACTCAAAGCGAAAATGGACATTGAGAAGACGGTGGACTGGGACCGGATACCGGCTGCTGTTGCTGCCCTCTCACCGAGAGGGTTCCGGGGGCAACGGGTCTCTGCCGGTCCCGAGGAAATCCTGAGAGCTGCCAGGCACCTCGCAGACCACTATCTCAAGGCAGGGAAGCCATTACCGGATACCCTGGCAGCTTTGACCTAGCCTCCGGCGTCCTGCAAAACACGGATTACGGCGAAATCATAGGAGAAAGATGAGACAGCTATCGAGTACGCTCAGTGCTGCACAGAAATCGGCCAGCCGTACGCCTTACGTGAAACTGGAAGCCAGGGCGAAGATCGCCGGCGTTGTCAGGCTGGACTGGGACCGGCTGTACACCGGCAGTGAGGATGACTACTTCCACGGGATGACCATACCCGGCGATGGTTCCCTGGTCCGCACCCGTATAACTCCTCCCGGCGATGCCCGTAAGCTCT
>DATKWT010000018.1 GCA_035529395.1 Dehalococcoidales bacterium
CTCCAGCACCCGCTCTTTCTCCCGTGAGCGCAGGTCATATGTAGAAATATAGTACCTGGGTATCTGACCACCCTCGCGGTCGGTTTCAAGACCGACCATAATGTCCCCCCAGATAGCCTGCTGACCATACTCCCATTTCTCGCCAACCTGCCAGCTCTCAGTTGATGGTTCTTTGCTCTTTTCCGCATTGGCAGCGTACTTATAGATATTACCTGTGTAGCTAAGAACCCAAAGATGCAGATTATCCACGAGGCATATATCCACGAAGGGGTCACCCCCGCTATCCAACCGGGAACTCCACGAAATACCGCCATCCTCCGTGTAGTACAATCCACTCATGCCTAGCAACCAACCAACATCCCCATCTACCAAACTGATACGCCTCAGCCACTTGTCCGGCGGTGATGCCTGCACGAACCATGACTCGCCACCATCTGTGGTGTGGAGGAGAGGTGAGTAGGTTACTCGTGAATCAGAGCTTGCCATGGTAGTAGTGGTTATCCATCCGTTCATACCATCAATAAAGAACACATCAGTGAACAGGGTTCCACCGGGTAAAGACAGATTAACTTCTGCTGTATTCCAGCTATTACCGCCATCGGTTGTGATAAGAACAATCCGGTTGGTTGCTGTTGCCCATCCCTTTTCAGAATTCAGGAAGTGAACTGACGTAAGAGCGTAGTGAGTACCGCTATCCTGGGATACCCAGGTCACACCACTATCTTCGGTATGGAGTATTTTCCCGTAATTATTTACCAGCCAGCCGGTGGACTCATCTGTAAAATAAATATCCGTGAACGAGCCACCGGAGCCTTCTCTGGGCCGCTGCCATGCCCAGGTATTTCCACCATCCGTGGTGATGCCAAGCGTACCTTCAGAACCGGCTATCCAACCTCTTTGCTTGCTGGAGAAGTGGATGCAGTTCAGGTCACTCTCTGTCCCACTTTCCCTGACCTCCCACGAATAACCGCTGTCCCCGAAGTGCAGAATAGCACCGGAATCGCCGACTGCCCAGCCGTTGTTCACATCGGTAAAATACAATGCGTGATAGTGCTGGTTATCTTCAGCTTCGTAAACCAACTCCCATTCACCTTGAGACGTATCGGCACCGGCGGGCTCAGTAGTACCAGCGTTATTCTCACATCCAGCGGCTATGATTAACAGCAGCGCAAGGATACCTGTTATCAGCTTTTTCACATCAATCCTTTTTAGAGTTATTCATGCAGCAGTAGCGGTTCTTATGACCCTGGCATCCCCTGCATATCAAGGCAAAAGAACTGTGCCCTACCGTATTTCAAAGGGACGGCCAACAACCCCTTTCAGTGGCTGTAGTACTATCTCGTTCTCTCCTGAATAGGTTAGAATGAACCGCCCGGAACGGTAATAGTGCTTCCGCCCTGACAATATTTCTGTAACGGGGGGTTGGTCTTCTTCAAAGAAAACCAACCCCGGACCGCCCCCGGCCAACGCTTCGGTTTCCATCTTAGCACTGGTAACATCTTCATACTCGAAGACCATGACATTTTCTTTGTTTACCGTAATAAGTCTACCAACCACCGAGAGGTGCAAGCTGCTTCCTGTACGTGTACTGACCTCAACCGCCGCTTCTGCCTGGCGTAATCTATCAAGTAACTCATCGAAATTATCTACAGGCTCAGGCACACGACACGCCGTCACCATAACAGGTGTGATGATACTGAAAATAAGTGCCAGTTTAAAGAACCGTTGCATTTCACACCAGCCGTTACGGGAGCCTTAACCGGGATTTCCCACTTCAACTCGCGGTGAGGCATCCCGTTCCATCACCGCTCTTGTCCGAAATAGTATATCCATGGCACTTGGTTGTCAATCTCCCACAGCACTGACAGTCCGGTCGGCGTCGACATAGCCGGAAGTGCCCTCTCATCTGGACATAGCTGCCGCCAGCTAGACATAACTGCAGAAACAAATCACGCCTGATCAGCCTCGAATTGTTTCCCTTTTCGGCGCTTTTCGTCGTCCCGCCTGTCGCCGCCACCCCCTTTTTCAGCACCCTGTTAGAGGATTACTCTATCGGTGGTGAAGTTAGAGATGAATAGACCAGTATATTAATTCTGCCAATTACAAAGACTATGGGCTACATGGGGAGTTTCTGACAGTGAGCCACCAACTAAGATTGAGTAAAACCGATGTTCGGTATTCCTTGACCGATTTACGGCTTGTTGCTACACTGCAAATAAAGCTTCACATGAAGGGGGTATCCGGAATAAGGCATGATGGTCAGTCACCGACGGTTTATCTGAGGGCAACTCTGTGAAAGTAGTAACTGTTGACGAGATGCGCAGTATCGAAGAGGCCTGTGCCAGCATTGGCCAACCTGCCAGCGTGCTCATGGAGAATGCCGGGAAGGCAGTGGCAGAGCAGGTCAGGGATGCAGTGGGTATCGTTGAGGGACAGGGTATTCTCCTCCTCATCGGACCGGGAAACAACGGCGGCGACGGCCTGGTCTCTGCCCGTTACCTGCACGATTGGGGAGCGCGTGTCAGCCTCTATCTTCTCGGTAACAGGCACTCAGACGACCCGAACCTGAAACTGGTCCAGGAGCGTAAAATCACCTGTGTCCAGAAAACCCAGGATGAGAACCTGACCACGCTTGGGGCAATGCTCTCATTAGCGAGTGTCGTTATCGATGCCGTATTCGGCACTGGCCGGAGCCGTCCCCTCACAGGTATTTTCCGGGAGGCGCTTGAGGCGGTGAACCGTGAACAGGCAAGTCGCCCGACCCTCCGTCTTTTCGCGCTGGACCTGCCGTCCGGCCTCGACGCCGACACCGGCTCGGCTGATATCGCCTGCCTCCACGTTGACAACACGATTGCGCTCGGTTTCCCCAAGGTCGGTCTTTTCAACGCCGCTGAAGCGGCGAGGGCCGGCCAAATCACCACCGTTGACATCGGGATACCAGACGGTCTGGCCGATGAGGTAGCCGTGGAGCTTATCTCCGATGCCTGGGTCCGGTCTGTACTCCCGAAACGCCCACTGCTGGCCAACAAAGGGAGTTTCGGCAGGGTCATGGTCGTTGCCGGCTCCGAACGATACATCGGTGCTGCCTATCTCGCCTGCAGCGGTGCGATGCGGGTCGGTGCCGGACTGGTTACCCTGGCCACGACGCCGACAGTGCAGTCAATCGTAGCCTCCGCACTTATCGAGACAACCTATCTGCCCCTGCCTGAAGCCCATCGCGGCATTGTTTCACCAGAGGCCGCCGGACTCCTGCACGAGGAACTTGACAGCTACGGCGTCCTCCTGATGGGCTGCGGCCTGGGGCAAAGTCCACCAACGGTGGAATTCATCAGGGAAGTCCTGTTCGGACAGCACCCGGCACGCTTGCCCCTGGTGCTGGATGCCGATGCCCTCAATACCTTAGCAGGGATTCCAGACTGGTGGCAACAGCTACCCGATGATGCTATACTTACTCCACACCCCGGCGAAATGTCCCGGCTGGCCGGAGTCACTGTCGACGAGGTGCAGTCGGACAGGATAGGGACTGCCAGAAGGACTGCCCGGGAGTGGCGGAAAACGGTCGTGCTCAAGGGTGCGTATACTGTTGTCGCCGCACCGGACGGACAGTGCATGGTGAGCGTGATAGCCAACCCTGGACTTGCCTCGGCAGGTACCGGCGACGTTCTGGCCGGTGCTATAGCCGGACTGCGGGCGCAGGGCCAGTCGCCTACAGAGGCCGCCGCTTGCGGTGTCTATCTACACGGTCAGGCCGGAGAGAGTGTTAAGGCCAGGTTAGGGGATACCGGCATGGTAGCCAGCGACCTGCTCCGCGCGCTGCCGCTGGTAATTAAACAGCTTAAAGAGAATATTAATGACACTACCTCTGCGAAGTAAGGACATGCTGCTGGCAATAGACATCGGCAACACCAATATCACCTTTGGTGTCTTCGACGGGGAGAATCTGCTGGCTACCTGGCGTATGGCTACCAACGTCAACAAGATGCCGGACGAATACGCAATCGCAATGCTGAGCATGCTCGGCCACCGGGACCTGACACCATCCAATATCACGGGAATAGCCATGTGCAGCACTGTCCCGCCCCTGATTGTCATTTTTGAGGAGCTCTTCCAGCATTACTTCGGTATTACCCCGCTGATAGTGAGTCCGGGTGTCAAGACCGGAGTACGTATCCGCTTCGACAATCCCCGGGAGGTTGGGCCGGACCGGATTGCCAATGCTGCTGCCGCCCATCACCTCTACGAAGGACCCGTAATCGTGGTAGACGTCGGGACGGCAACCACATTCGACGTCGTGTCCCGGGAGGGTGATTGGGTCGGCGGGGTGGTTGCGCCCGGCATTGCCGGCGCCGCCGATGCCTTATTCACACGGACGGCGGCACTGCCCAGGATAGAGCTGGTCGCCCCGGCGCAGGCCATTGGCAGCAATACGATCTCAGCGATGCAGGCCGGCGTCATCTTCGGTTACGCCGGTCTGATTGAGGGAATACTAGCCCGCATCCAGAAACAGTTGGGGGAGAAGGCCAAGGTCGTGGCCACCGGGGGATATGCCCGGTTGATAGTGGGCGAGACCCCTGCACTTGACATGGTCAACCCGGATATCACCCTGATAGGACTGAGACTTATCTACCTGATGAATGCCTGATGTCACCTAACGGTGCCATCAGGTTGGCCTGACGCGGACGTCAGGTTCGCCTGACTTACCGGGAGGTGGGAAGATGCTAACTGATAAGACAGTAGTACTGGGAGTGACCGGAGGCATTGCCGCCTATAAGGCGGCCGACCTGGCGAGCAAGCTTACCCAGGGCGGGGCTATAGTGAACGTTATCATGACCGGGTCCGCCATGGAGTTCGTTGCGCCGCTGACATTCCGTGCCATCACGCACCGGCCGGTAGTCACCAGTATGTTCGAGCTTAACTCCGAGTTCAGCGTTGAGCATATCGCTCTGGCCGAGGCGGCGGATATAGTGGTCATTGCCCCGGCAACAGCAAACATCATCGCAAAAATCGCCACCGGCATTGCCGACGACATGCTGACCACTACCGTCCTCGCCACCAAAGCACCGGTGGTCGTGGCACCGGCGATGAACGTCAATATGTGGCAGAACCCGGTCACCCAGGAGAACGTCCTCCGTCTGAAGGAGAGGGGCTTCACATTCGTCGGGCCGGGGTACGGGCGTCTCGCCTCGGGCAGTATGGGCCTGGGACGCTTCGTCGACATCAGCGAAATCATGGGCACCGTGCAGCAGGTGCTGGGCAGAAAGGGCGACCTCGCCGGGAAAGGCATCGTTGTTACCGCCGGCGGTACGCGGGAAGCTATCGACCCGGTGCGCTATATCGGGAACCGCTCCTCGGGCAAGATGGGCTTTGCCCTGGCGGAAGCAGCCCGGGACAGAGGGGCGACGGTTACATTGATTACCGCCCCGGTATCGCTGCCGGTACCGGCAGGCATGGAGGTTATCAACGTAGAATCAGTCGTTGAAATGAATGAGGCGGTAGCCAAGGCCACTACGAAAGCGGATGCACTGATAATGGCGGCCGCTCCCGCCGACTACGTGGCGAAGAGTGTCGCCGACCAGAAGATAAAGAAGGGGTCTGCTGCCCTCACCGTAGACCTGGTGAAGGCACCGGACATCATCAGCGAAGTCAGCGGGGACTTTATCAAGGTGGGCTTCTCCGCCGAGACGGAGAACCTGCTGGACAACGCCAGAGGGAAGCTGGAGCGAAAGCGGCTTGACCTGATGGTGGCCAACGATGTTACCGCCGCCGACAGCGGCTTCGGGGTCGATACCAATAAGGTGACCATCATCGATAGAGAGGGCAAGACGGAAGACCTGCCCCTGATGACCAAGCGAGAGGTAGCCGACAGGGTGCTGGACAGGGTGGTGGGGTTGTTAACATCCGGCTAGTCAGATGGCGGGACACCTGGAGGGATGTTGTTTGACACTTCCTGGCTAAGAGCGAGCCCTGAGATCGTGGCATGGCTTATTGGTATCGTGCTGGCGATTGTGATGGTCAGGCGAGGCGGGCGTAGGGCAGAGAAGCTGTTGCTGGCGGGCTGTAGCCTGATGCTGGCCGCGCGGCTGATCTCATTATTACTGACCAACGTCATGCCCTGGATACGTGAGCAGGCAATGTCAGCAGCAGAGTTCGGCCTGGCTCTCTCCCTACTAGCTGGCGTTCCGGCTCTGGCGGGTATCATCTGCCTTGGTCTTGCCTTCTGGCTGAGATTCAGGCCGAAGAGACCGGAGACGGCCTGATGGATATTGCGATATTCTACGGCGGCCTTATTGGCGCGGCTCCAGCGCTGGTGTTCTGGGTCGCCATTCTGATTCTGGCTATAATCATGCTGCGGCGTGGTGGGCGCAGAACGGAGCAGTTCCTCATCGTGGCCTGCAGTCTCAAGATAGCCGCCACTGTCCTCGGCATCTTTTCGGTTGCGATCAGCCTCTGGCGATTCGAGGCGGGCGACCCCCTTGATACCATGAGTCTGACCACCAAGGGCTATAGGGCATTTGTCAGTCTTGTTGACGCGGCCGGCACGCTGGGATTCCTGTACGCCTTCTGGACGAGATTCCGGCAGGGGCGTGCCGCGCCTGCGAAATTGTCGGTGTTGGAAGCGAATTATGACGCAGACCCCACATCTTGAGCTTCTGGCTCAGGGCGTGAGAGTAACCCGGACAAGAAAAATCTCGGAGAAACAAGCATGACACATGTCCCACAAATCGAACCGGAGATGCCCAAAGCCTACGAAGCCGTCAGAGTCGAGCCGAAGTGGTTCAGATTCTGGTTGGAGAAGGATTATTTCCGGGCCGAGATAGACCCCGATAAGAAGCCCTTTACTATAATGATGCCTCTACCCAACGTCACCGGCGACCTGCACATGGGGCACGTCTGCTTCCTGACCCCGGAGGACATCCTGACCCGCTGGCACCGGATGAAGGGCGATTCAGCCCTGTGGCTGCCCGGTATCGACCACTCAGGTATCGGTGCCCAGGTGGTCGTGGAGCGGATACTCGCAGAAGAAGGCCTTACCCGGCAAGATATCGGCCGTGAGAAGTTCCTCGAGAGAATGCACCGGTGGGCGGAGCAGTGCCGCAAGACCATAACCGAGCAGGAGCAGCGGCTGGGCTCTTCGTGCGACTGGAGTCGGGAGAGGTACACCCTGGAAGAAGGGCCCTCACGGGCAGTACGCACCGCCTTCGTCCGCCTCTACGAGAAAGGCCTCATCTACAAGGGAGAGCGCATCATCAACTGGTGTCCGCGTTGCGCCACCGCTATATCCGACCTCGAAGTGGACCACAAGGACCTGACCGGCCACCTCTGGTACGTCCGCTACCCTCTTACGGATGGTAGCGGCTACATCACTGTGGCCACGACACGACCGGAGACCATCCTCGGTGATACCGCCGTAGCCGTGAACCCCGACGATGAGCGGTTCAAGGACATGGTAGGCAAGAAGGTCATTCTGCCCGCCGTCAAACGCGAGATACCCATAATCGCCGACGACGCCGTCGACGCCGCATTCGGTACCGGTGCCGTCAAGATAACCCCGCAGCACGACCCTGTGGACTTCGAGGTAGCCCAGCGCCACAACCTTCCCCTGGTGAACATTCTTAACAACGATGCCACCATGAACGAGAACGCCGGGCCTTATGAAGGCATGGACCGGTTTACCTGCCGTGAAATGATAGTAGCCGACCTGGAAAAAGACGGCTTGCTCGTGAAGATAGAGCCCTACTCCCACTCGGTCGGGCACTGTGACCGTTGCCAGACAATCATCGAGCCGCTGGCCAGCAAACAGTGGTTCGTCAGCATGAAGCCGCTGGCCGGACCGGCGATAGACTCCGTGGTGGACGGCCGTATCAGAATCCTCCCGGAACGCTTCATCAAGGTCTACCTGAACTGGATGGAGAACATCCGCGACTGGTGTATCAGCCGCCAACTCTGGTGGGGGCACAGAATCCCGGTCTGGTACTGCGGGAAGTGCGATGGCCACAGGATTCACCTCAGGCTTTCGGATGCGGTCCTGAGGAAGCACGGTCTGACCGAAACCATACATGACTACTTGGCGCTGGAAAACACGGGCCTAAGTCGGCAGGAGATAGCGGACAGTATAGAGTCGGGCTACGTCGACCTGGGGACGGCCAATATAGTAGCGGTGGAGGAACCGGAGGTGTGCCCTAGCTGCGAAAGCCGGAGTCTCATCCAGGACACGGATGTGCTTGACACCTGGTTCAGCTCCGCGCTGTGGCCTCATTCCACACTGGGGTGGCCGGACGACACCGAGGACCTGCGCTAC
Source organism: Dehalococcoidales bacterium (assembly GCA_035529395.1). Classification (NCBI taxonomy): domain Bacteria; kingdom Bacillati; phylum Chloroflexota; class Dehalococcoidia; order Dehalococcoidales; species Dehalococcoidales bacterium. Next base: position 8,300 of record DATKWT010000018.1, read on the forward strand.
TTCTACCCCACCTCGGTCATGGAGACCGGCTATGACATACTCCCCTTCTGGGTTGCACGGATGATTGTGATGGGGCTGGAAGACGCAGGCGACATCCCCTTCCACACCGTCTACCTGCACGGCCTGCTGCGCGACGCCCACGGCGAGAAGATGAGCAAGGTCAAGGGCACGGGCATTGACCCGATAGGCGTCGTCAACAAGTATGGTGCCGATGCCCTGCGCTTTGCCATCATGACCGGCACATCCCCCGGAAATGACATCAAGCTGGGAGAGGAGAAAGTGGAGGCGGGCCGCAATTTCGCCAACAAGCTCTGGAACGCCACCCGGTTCGTCGTCAGGAGCATCGAGTCCGCAGGCGGCGACCTCACCATAGAGTGGGACCGACTTCCCCGTGAAGACCGCTGGATTCTCAGTCGGTTGAACCGTACCGTGTCCAGTGTCACCGGTCTCCTGGATGACTTCCAGCTCGGTGAAGCCCTAAGGCAGATGCACGATTTCCTGTGGGGCGAGTTCTGTGACTGGTATATCGAGATAGCCAAGATACGCCTTAACCCCGAAGCCGGTACGTCTCCCTCCCCGATACCCGTGCTGGTGCACGCGCTGGAGACATCGCTCCGCTTGCTGCACCCCTACATGCCCTTCATCACCGAGGAGTTGTGGCAGCACCTGAGACAACGCCTGCCCACCGACTGGCAACCCACGGAATCGATAGTGGTAGCGTATTATCCGGAGGTTGACACGAGTACTTTCGATGCCGAGGCAGAGCGCATCATGGAATCCGTGGTGGAGATAGTGCGCGCCATCCGCAACGTCCGCACGCAGCATAAGGTAGAACTGGCACGGTGGGTCGAGGCCAATGTTTTCGGTGGTGAGTTGACCGGGTCTATCCGGGAGCACGCAGCGGCTATCGAGACCCTGGCCAGGGCCAGGCCGGTGACCTTCCACGATAACCGCCAGCCGGAGCAAGCCAGCGACAACGATATCGTTCTGGTGCTGAAGGAGACCGAGGTCGTCATCCCGATGGAGAGCATGGTTGACATGGTCGCGGAACGGGAGCGCCTCGGCAAGGAGATAGCAGAGGTCGCGGCGGATGTTGCCCGACTGGAAGCCAGGCTGAAGGACCAGGCATTTCTAAGCAAGGCACCGGAAGCCGTTATCGAAAAGGAACGTGGTCGACTTACCGAGCGAAAGGACAGGCTGGAAAGACTGCGGCAGGAACTCAGGCGGCTGACTTAGTTCCTGGTTTGGGCTCAGGACTTGATGGTCTGGAACGCTCTCACGGCAGTCTATCGCAGACAAAACAGACGATGAGATTCTTCCCGTCGTCCGCTTGCTCCTCATAGTTAATCAAAGCATTCGCAGAAAATCCGGCCTCAGAGAACAAGGACGAATAGTCATCCATCGACATCACCGGCGCTTCCGAGACGAATTTTTCTACAGCCTCACTACCGTCCTTGTGTCTTGTTTTGTAATAGTAAACAGTGACTGCCCACTTCCCGTCTTGACTAAGCTCACTCACAACCTTCCGCTCGACTGAATCGCGGGTTACTGGATGACTGACAGGTTTTGACCACTCAGGCATTCGTTGGTCGCCACCAAATCCCAGGGTCCCCGAGCGACGTACTGCTACCAGGAGTTTTCCACCCGACCGTGAATGCCGATGGACATACTTCAAACACGATAACTGTTATTTCCCGGTATTAAGTTCACGAAAGGAATTATCCGCGATGATGACGAGGCCAAAATGTCTGTCAAGCTGAAAATCAGTCATGTCCGCACGATGCAGAAAAATCCGGGATGCAACTTCAGAAGGCATTCCAGAAACACGCTCGCTGGCTATATCAATCATGTTTTGTGACAGGTCAATGCCTTCGACTGTATAACCAGCCCGGGCAATCGCTGTGAGCAGTCGAGCCGTGCCACAGGTAAGTTCCAAGACTGGGCCGCCGGTTCTCCGCGCGGACTTCGTATACCAGGCAATCTCTTTATCCGCAAGAGGATTTAGATATGGATAGTCCCAACCGAACAACTCGTATCGTTCAAGGTGCGCATCCACAATAGATACCTTACACTGATGGAGTATGATTGATCCTGGCATTAGCCCGATATCGCTACCTGCCAGTTACCGAACGCCCCAGAAGACCATTATTATGCAGCCAGTCCAGACCCTTCCTGGTATCAATGGCCACGCTGCCCTTGTCGCTGCGATTCAGCTAGTTCCGGTTGCGCCCGCCGTCAACGTTCAGCGTCTGGCCGGTGATATTCTTCCCCTCGTTGGAAACCAGAAACAGGACCGCCTCGGCGATGTCCTCTGCCGTCTGCTCTCTCCCCAGCGGAGTCGGGGGGGCAAGCTCGGGGAACTTTCCCTCGTTCAGGGCATCGAACCACTCTCGCGGCGTCATGCCCTTGTACTCCGGCCTGGTCTCGACCATCCTCTGCGCGCTTCTCTTCCAGGTATCCGTGTAGACGTATCCCGGACAGACACAGTTGACGTTGACATCGTATGGGCCTAGCTCCTCCGCCAGCGAGTGAGTGAACCGGAGCAGGCCGGCCTTCATGGCGGCGTAGGACAGCGGTGATGTGTGTGAGGTGTAGGTGTCACGCCCGGATACCGACGATATGTTCACGATTTTACCGCTCTTCTGCGCCATGAAATGGGGAGCAATCGCACGGCACATCAGCACGGGCGCCCTGAGGTTCTGCTCATACATCCCGTCCCACTCCGCCACGACACGGCCCAGAGAACCGCTATCGGGTTCCTTCGGGACCGGCGGACCGCCTCCGACATTGTTCACCAGGATGTCTATCCTGCCGAAGGCAGCGACAGTGCTATTGATGACACGCTCGACCACTTCTACCCTGGTGATATCGCCGGGTAGCGCCAGAGCACGCCTGTCCATGCCCTTAATCTCGGCCACGACGGCCGCCGTCGTTTCTTCCTGGTAGGAGTTGACGGCAAGGTCCGCTCCTTCCCTGGCAAGACAGAGGGCGATGGCCCGACCGATTCCCCGTCCTGCCGCGGTAACCACGGCTACCTTACCTTCCAGTTTCATCGGTGCCTCCTGTTGTCTTCCAGGGTCTGTCCACCCGACAGGGGGCGCCCCAGAAGTCCATTACTACGCAGCCAGTCCAGACCCTTCCTGGTATCACTGGCTACCCTGGCCTTATCGCTGCGTTTCAGCCGGTATTTAAACAGCCAGTAGGTGAACTCCTTCATCTCCAGCAGGCTGGTAGACCTGCGGTGGGGATAACCCTTTTCCATGCGGAATTCTCTCAACAGAACAGCCATCTCCTGCCGGTAGATACGCCGGTAGACCTCGTCGGACGGGTCCTGCTCTCTGGCGAGACCGGACACCCACTTCTCTTTGCGGACTTCGTCACGCACTGCCCAGAACAGCGCTTCCTCCACGGTGATACCGTAGAAATAGTTCAGGTACTGGTGATAGCGAACACTACCGATAAGCTCCTTGAACTGCTCTGTGGTTATATCAGAGGGGAACTCACCGTGAAAGAGAAAGGCCAACTTTTCGCTCTCAGGCAGGAGGCCGTCTACCGCGGCGCACAGACGTTCCGCAACCACCATCCAGTCCAGTGCTTCCCCGGCAATAACGTAACGGTAGAGGTGCCCGTCATACGTTTCTTCGGTAATATCCCACAGGGCAATTGCTTCCAGCAGGGCAATGTGCCAATCCCTCCCGGTGGCGACAGCCTCCTCCAGGTGCCGGATGGCCGCGTTTTCTGCCGTCAATTGAGTTGATAATTGCTCGCTATCCAGGCCAGTCACTTCTTGTCCTCGCCTGCTTCTGCCCGTAGCTTATCGTAATACTGCAAGCTGCCCGTGGTTACCAGCTCGGTGACCTTCTTTGTGATGGCCTCACCGACTCCGGGGATTTCCCTCAGTCTACCTTGGGCAACAAGCTGCTCCACGGCGACTGTCTGGCCTTCAATGGCATCGGCTGCCTTGCGGTAAGCCCGTATCTTGAACCAGTTCTCCTTCTGCTTCTCCAGCAGGTCGGCAATCTCCCGAAACACCCCGGCGATTTCAGTGTTGTTCATGGCTGATATCGCGTGACGGCCTATACTGATGTCCCTCACTTACCACAGCAGTGCTTGTACTTCTTGCCGCTGCCACAGGGGCAGGGGTCGTTGCGCCCTATCTTCTTACCGGCCACCTTCACCTTCTGTGGCTGCCTGGGGCCATCATCGCCCCGGCTGGCAATCATTTTCGCCATCTCCTTCGGCACCTGCCTTTGCACCGGTTCCCTGGCAAGACTAACATGGAAGATAGAGTGGATGACATCATGCCGGATACTGTCCAGCAGGGCCTGGAACTGGGCGGCGCCTTCACGCTTGTAGGCCACCAGAGGGTCACGCTGGGCATACGCTTGAAGCCCTATCCCCTGGCGCATGTAGTCCATCTCGGTAAGGTGCTCCACCCAGAGGCTGTCGATGATGCGCAGCATCAGCAGACGCTCCAGCATCCTCATGTTGTCCGCACCCAGTTCCTGCTCCCGTTGCTCGTAGACAGACTCTCCAATCTCAATGAGCTTATCCTCAATCTGCCTGGGCTTCAACTCGGTGAGAGCACCGGCATCGATGGTCGGGGGTAACGGCATAACCGTGGCGACCTCGGTAAGCAAGCCGGCCATATCCTCTTCAGGGTTCTCATTCCGCGTAAAGCTGCCCACGACTCCCTGTATCTCCTGGGCCACCATGTCCTGGATGTTAGCCTTGAGGTCGGCGCCGCTGATAATCTTGCTGCGCTCGCTGTAGATAAGCTCGCGCTGGGCGTTGATTACATCGTCATAGTCGACCAGGTGTTTCCGTATGTCGAAGTTGTAGCCCTCCACGTTGACCTGGGCACTCTCGATGGAACGGTTCACCAGCCGGTTCTCAATGGGTGTGTCTTCGCCAATACCGGCCCACTCCATGACGCCCTTCACGCGGTCGCCGCCAAAACGCTTCATCACGTCATCTTCCAGGGACACGTAGAAGCGGGAGCTTCCCGGGTCGCCCTGCCGTCCCGCTCTACCCCGGAGCTGGTTGTCGATACGTCTTGCCTCATGGCGCTCGGTGCCCACTATGTGGAGTCCGCCCAGGCCGACTACATCGTCATGTTCCTGCTGCCATTCCTTCTGATCCCGGTCTTCGGGATTGCCGCCGAGGACGATATCAACACCGCGCCCCGCCATGTTGGTAGCAACGGTCACGGTACCCAGCCGGCCCGCCTGAGCAATGATACCGGCTTCCTTCTCGTGCAATTTGGCATTCAGTACCTGGTGCCGGACCCCTTTCCTCGTCAGCCGCGCACTCAGGTCTTCCGACTTCTCAATGGAGACCGTGCCGATGAGCACCGGCCGCTTCTCGTTATGAAACTGCTCAACCTCCCGCACAACTGCGTTAAACTTGGCATTTTCGTCCTTGTATATCTGGTCGGTAAAATCTTCCCGAATCATCGGCTCGTTGGTGGGGACAACCACCACTTCAAGCTTGTATATCTTGTGGAACTCCTCTGCCTCGGTAATCGCCGTGCCCGTCATTCCAGCCAGCTTTTCGTACATACGGAAGTAGTTCTGGAAGGTGATGGTAGCATAGGTCATGCTCTCCCGCTGTACCTTCACCCGCTCTTTGGCCTCAATCGCCTGGTGCAGTCCCCCCGAAAAACGACGGCCGAACATCAGACGTCCGGTGAACTCGTCGACAATGACCACCTGGCCATCCCGTACCACGTACTCGACATCCCGATGGTAGAGCAGTTGTGCCTTGAGTGCGTTGTCCATATAGCGCGTCAGGGATGCATTCGCCGGGTCGTAGAGACTGGGCGACTTCAGGACGCCATCACGGGACAGCGCTGTCTCGACGGCATTGATGCCATCGTCAGTCAGGCTAACCGCACGCCGCTTTTCATCTATGGTGAAGTGCTCGTCCTGGCGCAGCCGGGGGACAAGCCGGGCAAAGACCTGGTACTTCTGTTCCGCCTCTTCAGCCGGGCCGCTGATAATCAGCGGGGTACGCGCTTCATCGATGAGGATGTTGTCCACCTCGTCAACAATGGCATAGTGCAGCGGACGCTGCACACACCGTTCCAGTTCGACAACCATGTTGTCGCGCAGGTAATCAAACCCGAACTCGTTGTTGGTGCCGTAGGTAATATCGGCCTGGTACGCCTCCCGGCGCGAGACCGGACGCATGAAACTCCAGGTCTTGTCATCTGTTTCGTGGGTGGGGTCATAGACAAACGAGGACTCGTGCTGGAGGCTGGCGACACTGACACCCAGGGCATGGTATATCGGCCCCATCCAGCGCGATTGCCATTTGCATAGGTAATCGTTCACGGTGACCAGGTGGCAGCCCCGACCGGTCAGAGCATTGAGATAGAGCGGCAACGTGGCCACCAGGGTCTTACCCTCGCCGGTCTTCATCTCGGCAATCTTACCCTGGTGCAGAACGATACCGCCCATAAGCTGGACATCGAAATGGCGCTGTTTCAGAGTCCGCTTGGCCGCTTCCCGCACGGCGGCAAAGGCCTCCGGTAATAGTTCATCCGGCGTGCTCCCCGCTTGACACCGTCCCTTGAACTCGTTCGTCTTGGCATGAAGCGCCTCATCACTGAGTCGCTCGAACTCCGGTTCAAGCTCATTTATCTTCGCCACCAGTAGCTGGAGACGCTTCAACTCCTTCTCGTTGGAATCAAGCATTCCACTCAGCAAACTGAGTGGTGCACGCAGCAACCTAAATAGTAACTTAAGCAATGCGCTGAGCCATTTAGGCATCGTCATCCTCTCTCACCAGTTCTCTGGCTCTGCGTTGCCACTCGACCCAAGCCACAAGCCTGTCCCATTGTTGGGGAGTACAGATAAACTCGTTCTTCCTCAGTCCGCTTTCCTTGAATTTGGACCACATCTTGACTCCTCGGTCTTCGGTGACTTGGGCCATGATATCCGCCTCATACATCTTGTAGGTTTTAGTTACTCTCAGCGGTTCCATCATTCCATCCCTCCTTCTCTTTCTCACGGAGTTCCTTCTCGTTGAAATCAAGGAGTACACTCAGCCATCTAGTCATGGTAGCAGGCTGCTTTAAGACTCTCTCGACCATCCCCCTGACCCCCTTCCTAGCCAGGAAGGGGGGAGAGATTATTTCTGGGGGACACCCCCAGACCCTTGCCAAAGGGGCTTAGCCCCTCTGGACTCCCCTTCTTCAGCGCCCTGCCGGCCTATCTCACCAGTTCTCTGGCTTCATCTGCGGTAGACTCATTGACCATGACCCGAACCTCACCCATCCCGTCAATGGCGAAGGCATGCACCGAAGGTGCCGCCAACGACCTCAGCAGACAGGGTATCCCGTAGCTCTCCAGCAAGCCCTTGATGATGTTCGCTTCGGCCTCACCTCTCGCCCGGTACACCTCAACAAGACGTTCACTGTTGCTCAAACATCGCCCCCACGGAAAGTCCGGTATGGATACGGTGAATAGCCTCGCCCAGCAGAGGGGCGATAGGCAGCACGGTGACCTTGTCCAGCTTCTTCTCACCGGTTACCGGGATGGTGTCAGTGACGACAACTTCCTTGACCGGGCTTGCCACTATTCTCTCCGCTGCCGGAGGGGTCAAGAGAGGATGCGTACAGCAAATGTAGACCTCTCTGGCCCCCTTGTCCAGCACCGTATTGACGGCATTGAGTATGGAGCCTCCGGTGAGAATCTCGTCATCAAAGGCCAGGGCTACTTTCCCCTTTACATCGCCGATAACATTGAGTATTTCGCTACTGCCACTGTTGTCCAGGCGACGTTTCTCCATGATGGCCAAAGGCGCATACAGCCTGGCGGCCAGGTCCCGAGCCCGTTTGGAAATACCGATATCAGTGGCCACTACCACCAGGTCCTCCAGGCCCTTCTCCCTGAAGTAGTCGCTCTGCAGGGTGAGGGCGGTAAGTTCGTCAACCGGGATGTTGAAAAAGCCCTGTATCTGAGAGGAATGCAGGTCAACCGTGAGTACACGATTGGCGCCGGCGGTGGTCAGTAAGTCCGCCACCAACCGGGCAGTAATCGGGACCCGGGGCTGGTCCTTGTGGTCCGTGCGGCCGTAGCCATAGTAAGGAATCACCGCCGTAATCCGGCTTGCCGAGGCCCTCTTCAGAGCGTCAATCATAATCAGCAACTCCACCAGGCTCTTGCTGACCGGGGAGCAGATGGGCTGGACAACAAAGGTATCCCTCTCCCGAACGTTATCCAGGATTCGCACGAAGATGTTCTCGTTGGTGAACTCGAAGACCTCGGCTTTCCCCAGAGGCATACCCAGGTAATCGGCAATTGCCTGCGCCAGAGCGGGGTGGGCATTACCAGTGAACACTTTCAGGTCGTCCATAGCCATTTCCTTCCTTCATACATCATACAAACTCTTTGACTCCAAAGGCAGTTATATTATATCACTATCTCTTCTCAAGCTCACCCCCCCACCCAGGCTTCCCGGGAAGACTTGACCCTGTGGTATGCAATGGTCTCTCCAGATTTGCCGAAATATGACTGGCATGATATAGTCCACAGAGTGCATAAACAACAGGGTGAATCAGGTATTCACCACACGGTAATAATCCGAAGAAGGAGTGAAATGAAGGAAGCAGTAATCGTAGACGCCTGCCGCTCAGCCATTGGACGGGCAGGAGACCGCGGGGTATACCGGGCTGTCGGTCCCAACGACCTGATGGTACCGGTACTGAACGCAATACTGGAAAGGAACAAGCTGGACCCAAATCTGGTCGATGAAATCGTTATCGGGTCAGCAGGAACAGTCAGCGGGGCGATGACCAGGAACATACTGCTGGTAGCTGGCTTTCCCAACACCGTAGCCGGTAGTGACACTGCCCGCCAGTGCGCTTCATCTTCCAACGCCGTGGCAATTGCGGCCCATTACATCATCAATGACGATGCCGACATCATCATCGCCGGCGGGTTGGAGACCATGGACCGCCGCGGGCCGGTACAGCCCTCACAGATCGGACGTCGTGGAGCCGGTGGAGGGCCCGGTGATCTGTCACGGCTTCTAGGCAGCCAGCAGAAGGAGGAGTATCCCGAAGGCTGGAAGACGGCCAAAGTGTTACCGCCATTCCTGCCCGAGGGGATACCGATGTGGATTTACGACATGGGACGCACTGCCGAGGAGCTTTCCGAGCGGTACGGTATCAGCAGGGAGGACTCGGATGCCTTTGCCCTGACCAGCCATGATAAGGCTCTTGCCGCTCAGGATAACGGGCTTTTCAAGGATGAGATTGTCCCTATCACAATCAAGTATGAGGACGGCAGTACCGAGGTGATTGACACCGACCAGTGCCCCAGACGTGGCACAACTCTGGAGAAGATTGCGGCCGTACCCGCCGCCTACAAGGAGAATGGACTGGTATCGGCCGCGAATTCGTGTCCGAGAAGCGATGGCGCCGGAGCCGTGCTCATCATGTCCAAGGACAAAGCAAAAGAGTTGGGCTACAAGCCAATGTGTACCTTCCGGCATGCCGTGGCAATTGGTGTTGACCCCACCGTCATGGGCATCGGCCCGGTGCCGTCCACCCAGAAAATACTGAAGCGGACCGGCATGAGCATAACCGATTTCGACATCATCGAAATCAATGAGGCATTTGCCTGCCAGGTGGTCTACAGCATGCGCGAACTGGGCATGGGACCGAAGGAAGCCGAGAAGCTGAACCCCAAGGGCGGAGCTATTGCCATTGGCCACCCGCTGGGAATGACCGGCTCCAGGCAGACAGCCGTAATCGCCCACGAAATGGTGCGCCGTGACCTCGAGTGGGGTCTGGCTACCCTGTGCGTCGGTGGTGGGCAGGGAATGGCAACCATTTTCCAGCGCGAGAATTACAGCTAGGTGTATGCGCAGGTCCGCTAGCCTGCTAACACCTGTGAAAAAGGCCTCCTTCCGGAGGCCTTTTTACATGCCGGGAATCTCAGATTGCGGATGGGTGCAACCTGCGGATGTCCAGTTGCAGAAGGATGACCGGGCACGACCCGCGGTACAAGAGCGGATTCAGTCGTCTATTCCGGGTACCGGGAATCGCGAAGACAGGCTTCGTACTTCCCCGGCTACCTGGTCCCGGACCTCTGTATTCCCGATATTGCTCACCACGCGTACCATCAGTGCGGCAATCTGCTTCATCTCCTCCGTGCCGAAGCCACGTGTGGTTACTGCCGGAGTGCCCAGCCGGATACCGCTGGACGCCCACGGCGGACGCTTGTCAAACGGGATACTGTTCCGGTTGGTGATAATACCGGTGGCCTCCAGGGCTTCCTGCGCATTCTTGCCGGTGACACCGGTCTCGGAGAGGTCCACCATTATCATGTGGTTGTCCGTACCACCGGATACCAGCCGCCACCCCAGTTGGTGGAGTTCTCCGGCCAGAACCTTCGCGTTATCCAGTGTGGCCCTCTGGTAGTTGACGAACTCCGGCTGCATCGCCTCGAAAAAGACTACCGCCTTGGCGGTGATGGCATGCATCTGGGGACCGCCCTGCGTTTCCGGGAAAACTGCGGCATCGAGCGCTGCCGCCAGCTCTTTTCTACAGAGAATGAAACCGCTACGGGGACCACGCAGTGTCTTGTGTGTTGTTGAAGTAATCACATCGGCATATGGAACAGGACTGGAATGAAGACCAACGGCTACCAGTCCGGCGATGTGCGCCATATCCACCATCAGCTTTGCCCCGACCATATCCGCAACGTACCGGAACCGCTCGAAGTCAATGACCCTCGGGTAGGAACTGGCCCCGGCAACAATCAGCCTGGGCTTATGCTCCAGAGCGAGCCTTTCCATCTCCCGGTAGTCGATTCTCTCCGTCTCCCGGTCGACACCGTATCCTATGAAGTTGTACAACTTCCCTGAGAAGCTCACTGCATCGCCGTGAGTAAGATGGCCACCGTGAGCAAGCGGCATGGCCATGACGGTATCGCCCTGCTTCAGTAAAGCAAAATAGGCCGCCATGTTTGCCTGGGCCCCGCTGTGTGGTTGGACATTGGCGTGTTCGGCGGCAAACAGTTCTTTGGCCCGCTCGATTGCCAGGCTCTCCAGCAGGTCCATGTTCTCACAGCCACCGTAATAGCGCCGCAGCGGGTAGCCTTCGGCGTACTTGCTGGTGACAAACGACCCCTGGGCCTCCAGCACAGCCCGGCTGGCATAGTTCTCCGAAGCAATAAGGTTGATTGTCTCTTTCTGGCGTTTTCTCTCCAGTCCCAGAATTCGTCCCGTTTCGGAGTCAATCTTGTTTATAAAGCTCATTTCTCCTCCCCTTAGAAAGTCTACAACCGTACCCGAAAGGTGTCAACAGGAATTTTAAAAAGGCCATCGCTCCGAAACACGGCTACTGAAGTCGACTAGGCTCGGTGTAGATTGACTTACCGTAGTGCCCGTGCTATTATTTAGAACAGATTTATGTCTTCTGCATGAGGCTTTTGTCTCCTGGTTGAACCTGTAAGATAACATGTCAGCACTAACTGAGCTTAATGAGGAAATCGCTCACTGTAGCCTCTGCGAAATAGCCGTAGACCGTACCCGGGTAGTCCCCGGAGAGGGCGCAGAGGACGCTGACATACTCTTCATCGGCGAAGCGCCGGGCTGGCACGAAGACCAGCAGGGACGTCCCTTTGTCGGAGCGGCGGGCAAGTACCTTGACGAGTTGCTGGCCCTGGTGAACCTGAACCGCAGTCAGGTATTCATCGCTAACGTCATCAAATGCCGTCCACCGAGCAATCGCGACCCCCTCCCTATAGAAATTAATAACTGCTGCAAGTGGCTGGACCGCCAGATTGAGATAATCCGCCCCAGAATAATCGTAACCCTGGGTCGTTATTCGATGGCCAGGTTCTTTCCCGGTAAGTCAATAAGCAAGATACACGGTACCGTGCAGAAGTGGAATGACATCACCTGCTACGCCATGTACCATCCTGCAGCGGCCCTCCACCAACAGAGTCTGCGCCGCACCATAGAGGAAGACATGAGCAAGCTGCCATCGCTGCTAACCCAGACGGATAGCGTGCCGGAAGTCCAGCCCCAGCCACAGCAACTGAATATGTTTGAGGTCTGACATCATGGCACAACCACGGTTGAGAGTAATCCCCCTTGGCGGGCTGAGTGAAATCGGTAAGAACATGATGGTCCTGGAGTGCCAGGAAGACATCATTGTCATTGATGCCGGTCTCATGTTCCCCGAAGAAGGCATGCTCGGGGTAGACCTGGTTATCCCCGACATCAGTTACCTGCTGGAAAGGCGCGACAGGATAAAGGGTATGCTGGTCACTCACGGTCACGAGGACCACATCGGCGCGCTGCCCTATGTCCTGCCCCAGTTGGACGTACCCATCTACTGTACGCAGTTGACCCACGGTCTTATCTCCGTGAAACTCAAGGAGCGAAAGGCACTGGCTAAGGCCAGTCTCAATGTATTACCTCCCGGCGGGCGGGTCACGCTGGGATGTTTTCAGATTGAGTTCTTTCCCGTCTGCCACAGCATCCCTGATGCAGTGGGCCTGATAATAAACACCCCGGTGGGCACCATAGTCCACAGCGGGGATTTCAAACTAGACTTCACGCCGGTGAGCGGCAACCCCACCGACCTCTCCCGGCTGGCACAGGTCGGGCGGGAGGGCGTCCTGCTCTTGCTTTCCGATTCCACCTATGCCGAACTGCCCGGCTATACGCCATCGGAGAGGGTAGTCGGTGAAGCCCTGGACCACATCATGGCTGAGGCACCGGGGAGAGTAATCATCACCACCTTCTCCTCCCTGATATCACGTATCCAGCAGGTCATCGACTCGGCAACCAAGTACGAGCGCCGTGTCTTCGTCGTGGGACGCAACATGACCAACATCGTTCACATGGCTATGGAGCTGGGCTATCTGAGAGCACCGGACGGACTGCTGGGACGTCTCGACGAACTTAAAGATATGCCCCATGACAAAATCGTCTTCGTTACCACCGGGAGCCAGGGAGAGCCGACCTCCGCCCTCGTCCGCATAGCCAATCGGGACCACCACCAAATCCATATAGTCCCCGGGGACACTGTGGCTATTTCAGCTACACCCGTTCCCGGAAACGAGGCGCTGGTGGCCAAGACCATGGACAACCTTCTCCGGCAGGGCGCCAACGTGGTGTACAACAGCATGGCACCGGTACACGTCCACGGACACGCCAGCCAGGAAGAACTGAAGCTCATGTTGAACCTCGTGAGACCACAGTACTTCGTCCCGATACACGGTGAATACCGCCACCTGAGCCTCCACGCCAAACTGGCTGAGTCCATCGGTATTCCCAGGGAGAGTATCTTCCTTATGGACGACGGTGATGTCCTCGAGATAGGGCCGCAGATGGCGAAAGTAACCGGCAAGGTCTCCTCCAGCAACGTCTACGTGGATGGCCTCAGTGTCGGTGACATTGGCACCGTTGTCCTGCGTGACCGGAAGATGCTCTCCAGGGATGGTATGGTGGTAGTGATTATTGCCATCAACCGGCAGACCGGAAAGCTGGTGGGGCGTCCCGATATCGTATCAAGGGGCTTCGTTGACACCAGGGAGGCCAAGGAAATGCTGGACGAGAGCCGTGACCTGGTGGCGCGCGTCCTGGACCGTGGTGGTGACCACCCGGCGCAGTGGAGTTTCGTCAACGTCAAGGTAAGGGATACATTGAACAAGTTCTATTATGAGCAGACCAAGCGCCGTCCGATGATTCTTCCCTTCATGGTCAAGGTCTAGCCTCAGTGCGCTGCCCCACCAAGGAGTAGTATGGCCAGTAAGAAACCCGGTTACCGGGAGATACACAGAGATCTGGAGAGGGAGAAGGGTCGAGGAGTGTCACGCTGGGACTGGATACTCTGGTTTGTAATAGCACTGGCAGTAATCGCACTGGTCGTGCTGATGCTGTGGTTTGGAATGTGGGAACCGGTCAGCGCTGTCGCGGTCAGCATCTGGGATACACTCGGCTGGGGCATCGTGATAATCGCGGTTGCCGTCCTGACCCTCGTAGGTCTGGGGTGGTGGCATCACCTCTCTCTGCTGATACGTTACTGGAACCAGTGGCTCGGCGGACTCGTCGTTCTCATGGGTTGCTGGGGAATACTGGCGTTATTCGACCTCGGAGGCAGCTTTGGCCTGGCCATCATCGGCCGCTCGGAGGCTATCGGCTACCTCCGGATACTGGGGATATTCGTTGTAAGCATTCTCCTGATTGCCCCTGAGGTTGGCTACCATGTTTTCATCAGGCCGGTACGCTGGCTGGTAAGGCGCTCCCCCAGACCGAAAGCCCCCGCTATAACCCGCCGCAGGAAGGTGCCGTTCCGTAACATCAAGTCGACTCCAGTGGAGGAAGAGACCACCGCGCCAACTCCTGTTGCCACCACGACGACTCCGGTGCCGACTACTACTCAATCCCAGCGGGGACTGCGGCAGATAGCCCAGGATGTGTGGAAGAAGTACGGTGAGTCATCGAATGCCGTCATCGTGGATGGCTGGAAGCTTCCGCCAATCGATATTCTCGACAAGACGGTCGAGGTTGAGTTTGGTGAGGCCGACAACGCGCAACGGGCCCGGCTGATTGAAGAAGCCCTGGCCAGCTACGGCGTTGAAACCAAGGTCGTCCAGATAAACACCGGGCCGACGGTCACCCAGTTCGGCGTGGAACCGGGTTGGGACCGCAGGAAGAGGGAAGTGCGGGAGAAGGATAAAGAAGGCAATGTCCACACGCGTACCGAGGAGGTTTCCAAGACCAGGGTCAAGGTGGATAGAATCACCTCCCTGGCCAACGACCTGGCACTCGCCCTGGCAGCACCGAGTATCCGGATTGAAGCTCCGGTGCCCGGTAAATCGGTGGTCGGCATTGAGGTACCAAACATAGTCAGTAGTGCCGTCAGCCTGCGCGGTGTGGTTGAGACCAGCACCTTCCAGAAGATACTGAGCAAGTCCAAACTGGCGATAGCACTAGGCAAGGGTGCCGGTGGTGAAGCCGGAGCCGGAGACCTTGCCAAGATGCCGCATCTGCTCATCGCGGGGTCTACCGGCAGTGGCAAGACCGTCTGCCTCAATTCCGCCATCTGCTGCCTGCTGATGCACAACACCCCGAACGACCTCCGGCTTATCATGATTGACCCCAAGAGAGTGGAGCTGACGCCTTTCAACAGCATTCCCCACCTGGCCGTACCGGTGATAGTGGACACGAACAAAGCCCTGGACGTGCTCCGCTGGCTCAACGCAGAGATGGACCGGCGCTACCAGCATCTGGCCAAGGCCACGTCACGCAATATCGACAGCTATAATAAGAACCGGCAGGGCAAAGATAGACTACCCTACCTGGTGCTGGTTATCGACGAACTGGCCGACCTGATGATGGCCGGGTTCGATGAAGTGGAACACATTCTCTGCCGGCTGGCCCAGCTTTCTCGTGCCGTGGGCATGCACCTGATAGTGGCTACACAACGGCCGTCGGTGGACGTCGTCACCGGCCTAATCAAGGCCAATTTCCCCACCCGCATCAGTTTTGCGGTTACCTCCCAGGTAGATTCCCGAACGATTCTCGATGGTGCCGGTGCTGAGAAACTGCTGGGCAGGGGTGATATGCTCTACATGCCCACCGAGGCCGCCAAACCGAAACGCCTCCAGGGCTGTTTTGTCTCTGATGCCGAGACGGAGAGGCTGGTCTACTTCTGGGGGAGCCAGAAGAACGACGAAATGTCGGCGTTGAAAATAGAAGAAGCCCTTCAATCACCATCCTTCACCAGAATACGCGAAGTGCCGAAAGACACCCTGCTCGAGGCGGCCAGGCAACTGGCCAGCGAGCACGAAAACATATCCACCTCTTTCCTCCAGCGCCGACTCCAGATAGGCTATCCACGAGCAGCCCGGCTCAAGGAGCAGCTTGACGAATCGCTGGCCGAGGACGAAGAGCAGGAAATGACGTCTGACGAGTCGACCGAGTAACCGCGGAGACACGGAGGCGCCGGAGATATGATGGAAAATGCCGTTATGCTGTCCGTTGGACAGGACTACCACCTGAAAAGGGGCAAGGACCGCATCACCTACGCAGGTATGCCATCGGAGGAGGTCTACTCCATTGCCCAGAGAAAGACTTCCGGCTACCAGGGTTTTTCCTGGAACCTTTATTTCCCCAGGAGAAAGAGGGACATCACAATTGACGGCGTTAGCCTGCACGTGGAGAATGTCACTCCGGACGAGATAAGCTTCAGGGTGGTGTAGGACATACACCTGTGCCTGCTGCAGTACTTTGACTTGATGAACACCTGAACTACATAGGGCGGCTTGGCATCATCCTTCTGCCTCAAATTGCAGGAACTCAACTGGCGCCCCATTATCAACGATAAAGGCCACAGTGACGCCAGCGGAAGGACTATTTGGCTCAATCAACACGTCTTTTCCTTTCAGTTCTTCGTCCAGGTTGTCAACTTTGAAAGCAACGTGGGGTACTGTCTTGACCAGCTCCGGCAGGGGGCAATCGGGTTCATATCGCATCCACTCGATACCGTAGGGACTGTCATTATATCCGGAAACGTATACCTTGAAATCTTTTAAATATATTTCATTTTCCAGTTTAATGTCTGTGGGTATACCCAGATGATGATATTCTCTCATTTGCGATAACCTCTGTTAAATAACACAATTACCCGAAACCAAAGCTGCCAGCATGTCTCGCGCGGCACAAGGTTCCACTATTGCTCTCTTCTCCGTGCACCCCTCAGCCGCTTGAGAATCACCCGCCGGTACATCTCGGCAAGGCCGCGTCCGTGCTTGGGTACACGCTCACGCTTTTTCTTGAGTTTCCTCTGTCGCCGGTCCTGTCTCGTCTCAGCTTTATCCGGTGACTCATCACTCATGGTACTACCCCGGTCAGCGCTTACATTCTTACTGGTAGATTTCCACAGTTATCCGGACGGGCATCACCGCACCAGGGAGTGCTCGTCCTGACTGCGCCGCAGCTCGATGATGCGGTCGCGCAAGAGGGCCGCTTTCTCGAACTCCAGACTCCTGGCCGCTGCCTTCATCTGTGATTCGAGGTCTTTGATTAGTCGGGCTATCTCCTGCCTGGTAGCGGGAGTGGCAACGTAGGGAGTGCGCGTCTCGGCCACAGCCTCAACCCGTTCCGTGATGTCTCTGACCGCCTTTCTTATGCTCTGCGGCGTAATGCCATGCTCCCGGTTATACTCTACCTGAATCTGGCGGCGGCGCTGCGTTTCCTCTATCGCTTCCTTCATCGAACGTGTCATGGTGTCGGCATACATGATGACATGACCGTCAATGTGACGGGCCGCCCGCCCCATCGTCTGAATCAAGGCCCTTGCGGACCTCAGGTAGCCTTCCTTATCGGCATCAAGGATGGCCACAAGACTTACCTCGGGCAGGTCCAGGCCCTCACGGAGCAGGTTAATACCAACAACGACATCATGGACTCCCAGACGGAGGTCGCGCAGTATCTCCACCCTTTCCAGTGTCTGAATCTCGGAGTGCAGGTAGTGGGTCTTCACTCCCAGCTCGATCAGGTAGTCGGCCAGCTCCTCGGCCATCCTCTTGGTGAGAGTGGTCACCAGGCAACGCTCTCTCTTGCTGACGCGCTGCCTAATCTGGTCGAGCAGGTCATCAATCTGTCCCCGCGTCGGTTTGACCTCCACGGTAGGTTCGAGGAGCCCGGTGGGACGGACCAACTGCTCGGCTACCTGCTGGCTTTGCTCATACTCGTAGGGGCTGGGCGTAGCCGACGTGTAGATAACCTGGTTAATGCGCTCCTCAAACTCTGCGAAATTCAGCGGGCGGTTGTCCAGGGCCGAAGGCATGCGGAAGCCATGCTCCACCAGCGTCTCTTTGCGGGAGCGGTCGCCGTGGTACATGCCCCGAATCTGGGGCAGGCTCATGTGGGATTCGTCGATAAACACCAGGTAGTCATCCGGGAAGTAGTCAAGCAGCGTCCAGGGCGCGCTTCCCGGCGGGCGCTGTGCCAGGTGGCGGGAGTAGTTCTCCACGCCGGAGCAGTATCCCGCCTCGCGGAGCATCTCCAGGTCATAGTTGGTGCGTGCTTCGAGGCGAGCCGCTTCGAGTACCTTCTCCTGCTGCCTCAGTTCCCGCAACCGCTCCTGCAACTCCTCTTCGATGCTGGTAATGGCTAGTTGCAGCTTCTCCTGCGAGGTGACGAAGTGCTTGGCCGGATAGACGTCGACCGATGTCAGTTCGGCAAGCAGCTCTCCGGTGAGCGGGTCTATCTCGACGATGCGCTCGACCTCGTCGCCGAAGAACTCGATGCGCAGGGCGAGCTCTTCATAGGCCGGCTGTATCTCCAGGGTATCGCCCCGGATGCGGAACTTGCCCCGGCTGAAATCATAGTCATTGCGTTCGTACTGCATGTCCACCAGCTTGTGGAGCAGTCGCTGCCGGTTGTAGCTCTCGCCTTTGCTGAAGCTGAGGACGAAGCTCTGGTACTCTTCCGGTTCTCCCAGGCCGTAGATGCAGGACACCGAGGCGACTATCAGGACGTCACGGCGCGTAAACAGGGCACGGGTAGCGGCGTGGCGCAGCTTGTCAATCTCCTCATTGATATCGGCCTCTTTCTCGATATAGGTGTCAGTACGGGGGACATAGGCTTCCGGCTGATAGTAATCATAATAGCTGACGAAGTACTCCACGGCGTTGTTGGGCAGAAACTCGCGGAACTCCGAGTAGAGCTGGGCGGCGAGGGTCTTGTTGTGACACATCACCAGGGTTGGTCTCTGCACGCGCGCCACGATATTGGCCATGGTGAAGGTCTTGCCACTGCCGGTAACACCGAGCAGCGTCTGCTTCTTGTGGCCTTCTTCCAGACCGGCGACCAGCCTGTCAACGGCCTGGGGCTGGTCACCCGTCATTCCGAAATCAGATACTACTTCGAACTCAGGCACAACACCACCAACCATACGTTCTCTGTGAATAGTATATCCCCTGAGCGGAAGGGGGTTCAAAAGTTTTCCTGAAAAATTCTACGCGCAGCTACTGCATCGCCACGGCCAGCTTCGCTTCCATGGCTTGTCCCGTCATGGCACCGATGGCCACTGCCCGGATTACGCCCTTCCTGTCAATGAAGTAGCTGGCGGGTATACCTCTCACTTGGTACATGCTTCCAACCTTACCGGTGGTGTCCAGCAGGAACGTCCAGGTGTAACCGCCCTCTCCAATGAATGCACGTACGGTACTTACGCTCTCCCGGAGGTCTATACCGAGGACAACCACATCGCGATCGCGGTACTTCCGGTGCACCTTTTCAATGTCCGGCATCTCGGCACGGCATGGGGGGCACCAGGTAGCCCAGAAGTTCAGGAAGACCACCTTGCCGCGAAGGTCGCTCAGGCGGACGGTGTTGCCATCGAGGTCTTTGAGGGTGAAGTCCGGGGCCGGCTTGTCCAACTCCGCCATTCCTGATGACGCCGGTCCAGACTCGGAGCCGCAGGCCTGGAGCCCAAGTGTGAGTATGGCAAGCAACAGAATTGCCATGACAGGACGAAACGATAGATTCTTCAGTCTTATGCTCATATATTTCCTTATCTTGTAGCACAACTGGAAGGTAGCTGTCTACCTCATCGCCACCGCCCGCTTTTCCTTCACTGCCAGGGCATGCACGACCTCCCATCAACGTATCAGGGACGTCCTGGGCCACACGGTGTGTGAGGCTCACCCTGGACTGTTGGCTACTCTCGTGCACAGTTCCAGTACCCTCTTGACGTATCTCATGTGAAGCCTCTCGTGGTCCACCAGTCTTCTCAATACCTTTCGGGCAGTCCACAGGTTGCACACGGGACTCCGATACTTGCGGGGCTGAAAGACGCCCTTCATCTTTCGTTCAGGAAAGCCACGCAGGCCCGCAAGAGCTACATCGCGACTGTGTTCCAGAAGCTCAAGTGTGGTTTCAGGTAGTCTTACCGGCCATGGAACGACACTGATACGGGTAAGGTACCAGAGTTCAACGTGTGCTATGTGGACCAGGCAGTTTCTTATGGTGCGAGGCTCACCGGGCGGCTCCCAATCAAGACAGTCGTCAGTAATGCCAGCGACGGCGGCCATCAGGTCATTCCGTGAGTATTCCATCAGGCGAATCGTCCTATCGATGTCCTCTCTAGCTATGGGAGCGACTTCGGACCAGAACAGCGGTTCGGGCTTACGCGCCTCGGCAGGATTGTAATCGACCCGAAGCATCTCAGCGCCCTCGATCTCAACATCCCTCTTCATGAACGGGGGCACTTCGCCATTGCTCCTGAGCCATTCAGCCCACTCCAGGACTACCATCCTGACCTTTACCATGGCACGTTCTTTGGTGCTGCCGAACACCCAGCAGCCCGGGCAATCTGGCACAAAGGCACCTGTCGCTTCCGGTCCGATCTCAAGACATACTGATATGCTGTGTTTCCCCCGAACCACGATTGACCTTCCTTCAGCTACTGTTCCGTCTCTCAAGGAGAGGGAGGGGTCTCTCTTAGACTCTTCTCCATTTTGTACCTGTCATTGCGAGCCCTTTACCTGTCATTGCGAGCCGAAGGCGAAGCAATCTCATTAGTGCCCTCCAGATTGCTTCGTTGCGTTGCTCCTCGCAATGACACAAGTGTTCAGATTGCGTCTTTCTTTGGACTCTTCTCAATTTGTACCTGTCATTGCGAGCCGGAGGCGAAGCAATCTCATTATTGCCCTATCATTTCCTCCCTGCTCTCCAGATTGCTTCGTCGTGTTGCTCCTCGCAATGACACAAGTGTTCAGGCTGAGCCTCTCTTTGGACTGCTATTTGTATAGAAAAATAGAGTTACCGACTTCAAATCCACTTCCCCGGTACAACTGCATCCATCACTACCCCCCGTAGTACTGCAGCGCCAGCTTGACCCGCTCCTCAAGGGTCAGCTTGGAGTCGCGGGGGAGGGTGGCTACGGCCTGGCTGGCCTCGGTGACGGAATAGCCGAGGGAGGTCAGTGCTGCCAGGACCTCGGCGTGCTCCTCGGCTATCTGCGCTGCCGGTATGGCTATCAGCCCTGCGCCTATCTTGTCTTTGAGTTCCAGCACCAGGCGCTGGGCCATCTTCTTACCGATTCCGGGAACGCTGGTCAGTAGGTCGGTGCTGCCGGTGGCAATCGCCATGGTCAGTTGCTCAACATTCATCGTGGAGAGCATCGCCAGGGCCAGTCGCGGGCCCAGTCCGGAAACCCCGATTAAGGTCTCGAAGAGTTGGAGTTCATTCGCTGAACTGAAACCATAAAGGGAAACATCGTCTTCCTTGACATGAAGGTGGGTATGCAGCTTGACACTTTCACCAACCGCCCCCAGGGTGCTCAGCACCGATGTCGGCATATAGACGCGGAAACCGACCCCGCCAACGTTGATGATTGCCCAGTCGCTGCCCAAAGACTCCACGGCACCCTGAAGGCTGGCTATCATGCTATCTCCTTCATGTCTGCTCCGCGAGGAGGTTACTCAGGTGTACCTCACTGATGTGGCAGAGGGCCGTTGCCAGGGCATCGGCAGCGTCAGCCGGTTCGGGGACTTCGGACAGCCCCAGTTGGAGACCGACCATCTTCTGGACCTGCTCCTTACTGCTTGTTCCGTAGTTGGCCACCCGCTGCTTTATCTGGGCCGGGGTATACTCGTAGGTCGGGATGCCTTTGTTGGCTGCGGCAAGAATTGCTATCGCCTGGGCTTTGCCAATCGCCAGCGCCGAGCTGACATTCTTACCCACGAATGGCTGCTCCACGGCCATGACATCGGGCTGATGACGAGATACTATCTCGCAGAGCTGGTTGTAGAGGTTGCTCAGCCTTTCGCTGATAGGCAGGCGTGCCGGGCTGGTCAGGGCACCATATTCAACCATGCTAACCCCATCATCGGTGCTGTCTATCACCCCGTAGCCGATGACCACTGTACCAGGATCTATGCCCAGGACTCTCATCATTATACTCCGCCTGCCGTTACGGTCCCCTCCGGCAGTGCCTTTCTCTACTGGAAAATAGTGGCAGTCTGACCGGAAGGTGTGTCATGGATACCCGGACAAGCAATCAGATGGAACACGACCGGGCCAAGGCTAGCCCTGCTCCTGGTACTTCTCTGTGATTTCATCAGAGAAGTCAACATTACTGGCGACATACCGGACATCGTCCACTTCGTCCAGCTTTTCCATCAGCCGCAGTGTCTGGATGGCTGCTTTGTCATCGAGCTGGATTGTAACCTTGGGGACCATGGATACCTCGACCGAACCTATGGGGATTTCCTCCCGCTCCAGGGCTTCTCTGACAGCTTCCAGTTCCTCGGGCCTGGTATATATCTCGATAAACCCTGTCTCGACGGTTACATCATCGGCACCGGCGTCGATTGCCTTCAGTGCCAACTCCTCGGTATCCAGGTTTTCAGTTTTTGCAGTGATAACACCCTTGGACTCGAAGAGCCAGGCAACACAACCCGTCTCCCCCAGGTTACCTCCACCGCGTGAAAACAGGTGACGTATGTTCTGTACTGTCCGGTTCTTGTTGTCACTCAGCGTCTGTACGAGAATAGCTCCGCCACCGGGTCCATACCCCTCATATACCACTTCTTTCAGGTTGGCTCCCTCGGCATCACCGCTGGCCCGTTTTATAGCCCGCTCGATGTTGTCCATGGGCATGCTGCTGTCGCGAGCCCGCTGTACCGCCAGTCGCAGTGAGAAATTGGCATCCTGACTCGGGCCCCCCTTCCGCACGGCGACAATTATCTCGCGAGTCAACTTGGTAAACAGCTGGCCCCGCTTGGCGTCAGTAGCTGCTTTCTGGTGCTTGATTGAGGCCCACTTAGAGTGTCCCGACATGGCTGACCCTCCTTACGCAGGTAGAAACAAGCTTGTTATTCTCCCGTCATTACACCCCGGCAGACTATCGACGGTGCAGATTCCGGTACACTAGAGAACCGAGTCAATCTTTTCCGCCAGCACCCGTTCCGGTACGGCACCAATCACCGTTTCCACCGCTTCCCCGTTCTTAAACATCATCACCGTCGGTATGGACATAACGCGGTACCTGGCAGGTGTCATCGGATTCTCATCAATGTTCAATCGGAAGCACTTGAGCTTTCCGTCGTATTTCTCTGCCAGTTTCTCAACAATAGGTGCAATCATATGGCACGGTCCACACCACGGAGCCCACATATCTACCAGTGCCGGCAGGCTAGATCCAATAACTTCCTGTTCAAATTCCTGGTCGGTAACATCAGTAACCATGAAATGCCTCCCCTCCAAACTACGTTGCTCCACAGTCTATGTTAATCGCTGATGCTCCGGCATGTCAAGATAATATTGTGCGGTGTCCGGTACATTAGCGACACTCCAGTACAGCCGGTGCCGGTTGCCACACAAGAATAAAACTTCTCGTCCCTTCAGAGAGTTATGTCACCTTTCTGTCTGAACGAGAGCAGAAAAAGAGCAGCATGCTGGCCGGCCTTGCCACCGTACCCCGCCTGATGGTAGAATTCGCTTCAGTTGCAGTACGAGTAAGAGGTCAGTATCGCCACGCCGGCACGATGGAAAGGAGCCTGGGTTGATTATTCGGAAGCTTGAATTTGGACCGTTTGCGGGCAACTGCTATATCGTTGGCTCGGAATCTACCGGAGAGGGAATGATAATCGACCCCGCCACCCAAGGAGAAGACATCGTCAGGCAGGTTGAGGAATTGGGACTCAAGGTCAAGGTTATCGTGCTGACCCACGGGCATATGGACCACACCGGCGCCCTGGCCGAGGTAAAAGAAGCCATCGGTGCAGAGGTGGCCATCCATGCCAATGACGCCCCTTACCTCCAGGACAAACACCCCATGATGCAGATGTTCAGCCGCTCATCAAAGGAGATGCCGGCACCAGACCGGCTTCTCGAGAATGATGACACTATCGACATCGGCGAACTGCGTTTCCGTGTGCTCCACACGCCGGGGCACACACCTGGCGGCATATCGCTAGTCGGGGAAGGGGTAGTCTTCACCGGCGACACCCTGTTTCAGTTCAGCATCGGCCGGGCTGACTTTCCGGGGGCAAGCTACGAGGATGAGATGGAGAGCATCCGCACCAGGCTGCTGACTCTCCCCGATGAGACTACGGTCTATCCCGGCCACGGTCCGGACACTACCATCGGCGTCGAGCGGAAATTTAACCCGTTCCTCCAGGACGACGTGGTATTCTAAAACCGCTACGGGAAAAATGAAGGGGCTCCCTGTTCAGACAGGAAGCCCCTTTTTCTTATCCCGGTATCCGGTTAGCCTATCAACCGGGTGAAGAAGAGGCTGGCACTGCCGGCAACCGCAGCGAAGACGATTGATATCATAGCCATCAGCTTGATAAGGATATTCAGAGATGGGCCGGACGCATCCTTGAGCGGGTCACCAACGGTATCGCCGACAACCCCTGCCTTGTGAGCCTCCGAGCCCTTGCCGCCGTGGGCGCCCGCCTCGATGTACTTCTTGGCGTTGTCCCACGCTCCTCCTGCATTGGCCAGCATGATGGCCAGCACGAACCCCGATGTCAGACCACCGAAGAGAAGCCCCATTACCGCTGCGGGGCCGAGGATGATACCGACAAGTATGGGAACTACTATCGCCAGCAACGCCGGCATTATCATTTCCTTCTGGGCCGCCGTGGTAGCGATATAGACACACCGGGCAGAGTCGGCCCGGGCGGTGCCTTCCATCAGGCCGGGTATCTCCTTCCACTGCCGGCGGACCTCTTCCACCACCTTGCCGGCATTACGCCCGACGGCTTTGTTAATCAGGGCGCAGAAGACAAAGGCCAGCATAGCACCGATGAGCATACCGGCGATGACCCTGGGATTCATGAGGTGTATCTGATATACATCAACAAACTGCCCCAGGCTCGCGTCGGTCGCTTCCTTGGCAGTCCAGAACACTCCCGGCACCACCTCGACCAGTCCGTTGACACTGTGTTCCGCTATTCGTATCAAGCCTGCCCGTATCTCTTCAATGTAGGCAGCCACAAGAGCCAGGCCGGTGAGCGCCGCCGAACCAATGGCAAAGCCCTTGCCGGTGGCAGCCGTGGTATTACCTATCGCATCCAGTTTGTCGGTGCGCTCACGCACCTCCGGGTCGAGTTTACTCATGGTGGCATTACCGGAGGCGTTGTCCGCAATCGGGCCGTAGGCATCGGTGGCCAGCGTAATCCCCAGTGTCGACAGCATACCTACTGCTGCCAGCCCGATTCCATACAGGCCCTGAAACGGTTCCTGGAATCCGCCGGCAAGCCCGTAGCTGAGCAGTATGCCGATGGCAATGGCCGCCACCGGGATACCGGTGGAAAGCTGGCCGACCGATATTCCCGCGATAACAACAGTCGCCGGGCCGGTAGCGGACTCAGCGGCAATCTCTTGAGTCGGCTTGTGGTCGTAGGAAGTGTAGTACTCGGCCGATTTCCCGATGATTATGCCCACCAGAAGTCCCACCAGGATGGCCACCCAGATGCGGATAGCCGGGCCGACTCCGAGGTCGGCCTGAACGCCCAGGAGGTACACCACCAGTCCCCCGGAGGCCAGGGCAATCATCACTGCACTGGCATTCACCCCCAGGCCGAGGGCTTTAAGGAGACTCGATGTAGAGGCGCCCTCCTTGGTCCTCACCAAGTATATGCCGACAATGGAGAAGACGATACCCAGGGCAGCGATAAGCATCGGCAGAACAACGCCGAATATACCAAATCCGGCGGCAACTCCCAGGGCCGCCGCTGCCAGAATGGAACCGCAATACGATTCATAGAGGTCGGCACCCATACCGGCTACATCACCGACATTGTCACCAACATTATCGGCCAGGACACCCGGGTTCCTCGGGTCATCTTCGGGGATACCGGCCTCCACCTTACCCACCAGGTCGGAACCGACATCCGCCGCTTTGGTGTATATCCCACCGCCGACACGTGCAAAGAGGGCCTGCGTGCTCGCCCCCATGCCGAAGGTCAGCATGGTAACTGTTATCGTTGCCAGACTGTAGTCGGTCAATGTCTGCATGAGGATAAACCACAGGCAGATGTCCAGCAGTCCGAAGCCCACGACTACAAGCCCCATCACGGCACCACTGCGGAAAGCGACCTGAAGTGCCTTATTCAGCGAATTCCGTGCCGCATTCGTTGTTCGCACATTGGCGTAGGTGGCCGTCTTCATGCCCAGCCATCCGCACAGGGCGGAGAAGAAACCACCGGTTAGAAAGGCAAACGGCACCCAGGGATTCATCACCGGTATCGCCATCCCGAAGGCCAGGTACGCCAGGATGGCCGCCAGCACAACCATGACAATGGCGACAACCTTGTACTGCCTCTTGAGGTAGGCGTTAGCCCCCTCTCTCACACCCTGGGCAATAATCTGCATTTCTGCGGTGCCTTCCGGCTCCTTCTTCATCCCGCGATAGAAGATGTAGGCGAAGACAAGGGCCAGGACAGCGCCCACGGGAGCCAGATACCACAGGGCTGGAATTGCCGCCGTATCGACGGCCTCAGCAGCAGCACTACCAACCTGGGCAGCCGTGCCACCACCTGTGAATACGGAGATGATAAGGACCATGATGACGGCAATCACGCCTACTATCATCAGCCTTCTTCCGTTTCCTCGGAACAGGGATACTCTCACTATTTATCCTCCTTCGCTACATCATATTTCCCCAACCGGTTCTCCAGTTCATTCTGTCTTATCGTCAGGGTAAGGTCACTGCGCGTTCTTTCCAGGACACCCCTTACCATATCCGTAGCCCGACGCAGCCCACCGGTAAGAGCATCCGGGAAATCTATGGTGACCAGTACGTTGTAGATATCGTCCATTGCTGCCAGGAGTTCCTCACCACGGGAGAGGTCGCCCTTTCTCATGCTGTCCAGCAGGTACCGCCGTACCTCACCGACGGCATCCCCCAGTCCGTGCAGGTAGGCCACAGGGTCGACACCCAGTTCTTCAGGTTCGGGAAGCTCCTGTCCGGTTACCAGGGCAAGGACAACATTACCTTCGGTGAATTCCTTCTGGGCGTCCCGGAAATAGCCGGCACGGGCAAGCTCATTCTCTGCACCCACCGACTGAGTTGCTTCGTCAAGAAGCCTGCGAGCCGTCTGTAAAAGCGTTCCGGCCTCGTCCAACTCCTGGCGGTGCACCGCCCGGATAGCATTGCTGCAATACCTGATGGACTCGCGACACCGGGGCAGTACCTTCTCCCTGGCGGCGTCTCTGGCGGACAGGGTTTCCCTGATTCGGTCGGCAATGGCGTCAAGGTTACTTGTCAGTCTGCCCACTGTTCACCTCATGTCTTTCCACTATCTGACGAGCGGCCTCCTCCGGGTTATCGGCGCTGATAATCAAGTCCGAGTCCACACCGGCAGCAATAACTTTGGCAACGTTATCCATGTTGATACCGCCAATCGCCCGCAGCGCTTCGCCTATCCGATTCATACCGGCATCGATGATACGTAGTATCTGGCTTGGCATTCTATCAAGCGAACTCACAGTCAAATCCGGGACGTTTCATTCTATCACGACTGTGTAAAAGGTGGCAAGCGATAGTACTGGCCGAGGATATTAGCGACATTTGATATCCGTACCGACCGTCATTGCGAGCGAAGTGAAGCAATCCACATGGTGGGTGAGATTCTTCGTCGCCATGCTCCTCAAGAATGACATTGGGGTGATGTAAGCTACCTCACCACGAAGCTACTTAAGAATGAGAAGGTGCTCTTTAATCTTCGCCGACGGCGTTCTCAATAACCTCGATACGCGAAGGTCTATTACGCCTGTCCAGCTCCACGGCCACTACATCGATACGCCAGGAATCAGGCAAGTCTTCGTGGGTTTCCCGATAGCGGGCAGCAACTACGCGGAGCT
>DATKWT010000019.1 GCA_035529395.1 Dehalococcoidales bacterium
TACTCGGCCATAGTCAGTCCGGTCAACCCTATCCGCAGGCGCACCGCCGGCGGCTCGTTCATCTGGCCGAAGACCATCACCGTCTTGTCGATGACGCCGGACTCCTTCATCTCGTTCCAGAGGTCGTTGCCCTCGCGGGACCGCTCACCGACACCGGCAAAGACGGAAAAGCCTCCGTGCTCGGTGGCGATATTACGGATAAGCTCCTGGATTACAACGGTCTTGCCCACCCCGGCCCCTCCGTAGGCCCCGATCTTGCCCCCCTTGGTGAACGGCGTAATCAGGTCGATAACCTTCAGGCCCGTTTCCAGCAGTTGGGGAGTCGTTTCCTGCTCCTCAAAGGAAGGCGGCTGGCGATGAATCGGCCAGTGTTCCTCGGCTTTGACTTCACCGAGGTTGTCTATCGCCTGCCCGGTAACATCAAACAGGCGTCCCAGGCTACCCCGGCCTACCGGCACGGCAATCGGTGCTCCCGTGTCTACTACCTCCGTACCCCGCGATAAACCGTCAGTGGATGCCAGTGACAGGCACCTGACCCAGTTATTACCGATATGCTCCTGGACCTCGAGGGTTGTCTTACCCTCTTCGGTGGCTATCTCTATCGCGTTGAACAACTTTGGCAGTTCATCGGGCGGGAACTCAACGTCAACCACCGTCCCGATAACCTGGACTACTCTACCCTTGGCCATGATAACCTCCAGTCTTCCCTGAGACCCCGGAACCTCCCTCGCTCCCCCGAAGGCCTACTTCAGGGCAGCGGCACCACCACTGATATCCAGAAGCTCCGTGGTGATCGACTCCTGACGGGCCTTATTGTACATCAGGGTCAGGTCCTGAATAAGTTCATTTGCGTTCTCGGTGGCGTTCCGCATCGCCACCATCCTGGCCGACTGCTCGCTGGCGATGGACTCCAGGATAGCGTGGTAGACCTCCATTTCCACGAAGCGTGGCAGGAGCTCTCCCAGCACTGCCTCCGCACTCGGCTCATAGATATACTCCACGTTCTGCATCGCCGGCAATTCCGCCGGCTCCACCGGCAGCAACCGCTCCATCACCGGTGTCTGGGTCATTGTTGAAACAAACCTGGTGTACACCAGGTAAACCGCATCTACAACGCCATTGGCATAGTCATCGATGATAATCCGGGATATCGGCAAGGTATCCAGCAGACTGGGGCGGTCCCCAAGGCGGTCGAACTCAGCCCGGATATCCCGGCCAACCCTCCTCATGAAATCATTCCCCTTCCTACCCACCGTGACCACGGAAACTGGCACGGTCTGCTCCACCAGAAAGCCGGCTGTTGTGCGGTTGATACTGGCGTTGAGCCCACCACAAAGGCCACGGTCAGGCGTGATGTGCACAATCTCTATGCTGTTCACCGGCCGGCTCTGCAAGAGGGGGTGGGGCGCACCTGCCTGTGGCAGGGCCGCCAGTGCGGTAATTACCTGGCGTATCTTCTCATCGTAAGGCCGCCCCGCGACACCCGCTTCCTGGGCACGCCGCATCTTGGAGGTGGCAATCATTTCCATGGCCCGCGTTATCTTGGCCGTACTCTGAACACCACGTATCCGTTGACGAATCAGACGTATATTTGCCATAGTCTACCGTTTCTCACGCAGGTCACTCCAGAGGAATATACCGGCTGTCCTACCCTGCAAAGTGGCTCTGCTTGAACTCCTGGATTGCTGCTTTGAGAAGTTCTTCAGTCTCACTACTGATGCTCTTCTCCCGGGCAATCACCGAAACAACCTCAGGATGGCTCGTTTCCATAAATCTATGGAAGCCGGCCTCGAACTCGCTAATCTTTTCGACCGGTATATCATCAGTATAACCATTGATTGCCGCGTACAGAATCAGCACCTGCTTCTCTACCGGCATCGGGACATACAAAGGCTGCTTCAATATTTCGGAAAGACGCTGCCCACGCTCGAGCTGTGCCCTGGTCGCCCTGTCCAGCTCTGCGGTTCCAAACTGGGCAAAAGCAGCCAGTTCCCGGTACTGGGCAAGGTCCATCCTCAACCGGCCGGCCACCTGCTTCATCGCCGCTGTCTGGGCCTTGCTGCCCACGCGGGACACCGATATTCCAATATTCAGTGCCGGCCTGATACCGGCGTTAAAAAGGTCTGTCTCCAGGTATATCTGACCGTCGGTAATCGATATTACGTTAGTGGGGATATAGGCTGAAACATCACCGGCCTGGGTCTCGATTATCGGCAGTGCTGTCAGCGAGCCCCCTCCATGCTCATCATTGTACCTGGCCGACCGTTCCAGCAAACGACTGTGCAGATAGAATACATCGCCCGGATAGGCCTCTCTACCCGGCGGACGACGCAGCAACAGGGAAAGCTGCCGGTAAGCCCAGGCGTGCTTGGAAAGGTCATCGTATATCACCAGCGCATCCTTACCCTGCGCCATGAATTCTTCCCCCATGGCGCAGCCCGCGTAGGGTGCCAGGTACTGCATGGCAACTGCATCGGCAGCATTGGCGGCAACGATGATTGTGTGAGCCATTGCTCCGTATTCCTCCAGGGTAGCTGCCACCCTCGCCACTTTAGAAGTCTTCTGTCCAATGGCAACATAGATGCAGGTAAGGTCCCCGCCCTTCTGATTGATGATAGTATCCAGGGCGATGGCCGTCTTACCCGTTGACCGGTCACCGATGATAAGCTCTCTCTGTCCCCGCCCCAGCGGAATCAGGCTGTCTATTGCCTTAATACCGGTCTGCACCGGGGTATCCACCGGTTGGCGGTCCGTAACGCCCGGGGCAACCAGCTCCAGCGGACGAGTCTTCTCCGCCTTCAGTGGGCCCTTACCATCCAGCGGACGACCCAGAGGGTCCACTACCCGCCCGATGAGTGCCTCACCGACAGGGGCTTCGGCAATCCGGCCGGTACGCCGCACCTCGTCGCCTTCCTTTATTCCGGTGTAGTCGCCAACGATAATCGCGGAGACACTCTCCTCCTCCAGGTTCATGGCGATACCCATAATATCACCGGGGAACTCAAGCAATTCGTTGTACTTCGCCGCAGCCAATCCGTGTATCCGGGCAATACCATCGCCGATTTCAACAACAGCGCCAACATCGACCATCGCCAGTTGTGCACCGAATTGCGATATCTCCTGCTTTATAGCGGAAGCAATATCTCGCCCTCTTGTTGCCATCTAAGTTACCTCCCGTAGTCCAACAGAAGACTGCATTTCACTCCTGCGTTATCCACGCGGAGTGAAATGCATAAACCACTACCTGCCTGCACCACCAAGTTCTTTCCTCAGGGCCGCCAGCTTGCTGCGGATACTGCCGTCGATAAGCTTATCGCCCACCCGGATAATAATGCCACCGATAACGGTTGGGTCCACCTTTGGCTTAAGCATTACCGGCTTGCCGACTATTTCCGTAATCCGTTCGCCTATCTTAAGCCTTTCCTCATCGTCGAGAGGAATAGCCGTAATAACCTCGGCGACTCCTGCGCCTTCAATGCCACGGTATTCGTCCAGCAACTGCTGGTATTCATCCGAGATGTCCTCCATCATAGCCAGCCGCCCCTTGGCCACCAGCATCGATACCAGCTTCAGTGCCATCGGGTGTATCTCACCCAGCCGCTGAGACAGTACACGCTCCTTCTCCTCAAAGGAGACCTCGCGGTTTTCCAGCAGGGCAAACAATGCTTCATCCCGGCACATGATGCTGACCTTCCTCAGGTCAGACTGCCACCGGTTCAGCTCCTGGCTCTCCTGCGCCATTCGGAAGACCGCCTGTGCGTAACGTCTCGTGTAAACGCTATTGGCCATCCTCAACTCCTCACACGTAAACGGCTAGTCCTCTTTCAAGGTGCCGCTCTCTTTAAGCACCTTGTCTATCAACTCGCGGTGCGCTTCCTTGTCCAGCGACTTCTCGATGACCTTCTCCGCGGCCACTATCGCCAGGTCGGCAAATTCCTGATGCAACTCACCAATGGCTTCATCCCTCTCACGCTGAATCTCCTGGCGCGCCTTATCCAGCAGAACTCCGGCCTGTATTTTTGCCTCTTCTTCAGCCCTCTGCCTGGCCTCATCTCCGGCTCGCATTGCCCGGGCTATTGCCTCCTGTCCCTCCCTGGAGGCAGCCTCCAGCTGCTTCCGATTCTCCTCCTCGGTATGCGCCGCCTGTTCCCTCACCTGTTCCGCCTGCTCCACGCTATCCTTTATCTTCTGTGAGCGCTCATCGAACATCCTCAGAATCGGTTTGTAGGCAAAGAAATAGAGCAGCCCGAAGAGGACAAAGAAGCTGACCAGCTGTGCTATCAAAGTAGACAGATTGATACCTAGTCCTTCCACAGTATCCCCCTTCTGGACAGTAGACTACGCGACAAAAATAAGGACAACCGATACCACCAGGGCGTAGATGGCGACTGCTTCGGCCATGGCGATGGCCAGAATCATGTTGGTCATGATTGGCCCCCTGGCCTCAGGATTACGCCCCAGCGCCTGCATAGCGCCCGCCCCCAGAATTCCAATTCCGATCCCCGGACCTATCGCTCCCAGGCCCATAGCTATTCCGGCTGCCAGGAGCCTCATTGCTTCAGCAGAAATACCTTCCATTCTGTCCTCCTTCAGGTACTCACATCAACCACATACGAACGTTGTGGTCTTGATACTCAACTGGATTCCGAGGCCTCATGTTCGTGCTGGGTGACCGCCATGGTGGCAAATACCAGCGTCAGTCCGCCAAAGATAAGCGCCTGGATAGCGCCAACCAGCATTTCCAGTCCGTAGAACGGCACCGCCAGCAAGAACGGCATCAGGAACAGCATCATCAATATCAGTATCTCGCCGCCGAGCATATTGCCGAAGAGACGGAAGGTAAAACTGACAATACGCATCATCTCGCCTATCCCCTCGAGTACACCGACGAACATGTCGATAACACCCATGAAAATGCCGCCAAACCCGCTTTTTACCTTACCACGCAACAACTGGCCGACACCCCGGCCGAACTGCCTGACATTGATGAACTTGGTGAAATAGCGCAGGCCGCCCTCGCGGATACCCAGGTACTCCACGAAGACAAAGGATATCAATGCCAGGGCCAGTGTGAAGTTAATATCCGTATTGGCACCCCGCAGCAAGGGAAGGACGTGCGTTTCCCCGTGCTCGATTGCGGTGAATGTGATTGAGCCGAAGCCGGGAACCAGGCTCAGCCACGAGTTCATGATGACAAAAAGGAAGATAGTGGTTATTACCGGGAAGAAGCGGCGCCCGTTCTTCTCGCCGGCAACATCGATACAGAAATTCAGCAGCCACTCCAGGGCGAACTCCAGCAGGTTCTGCAGACGTGATGGAATGACCTTTATCCGGTGGGTAACCGCCCAGGCGAAAAATGCCAGAATAACTATCGTAATCCAGGATGCTAGCAGGGTATTGGTGACGGCAAATCCGCCGATGTGGAATATCCCTTCGGCGGGGAGCTGCACGTGTGGCGCTTCGACGGTAAACAGTTCGGGAAGTCCCACATCACCGACAATCGCCTTACCGAGAGCACCACTCAGGAGACTAACGACACCGACCGCCAGGACGACAACTACTATCGTAATCAGAACCGGGAATGAGCAACCCAGACAGCCTTTTCTAGACACTAGCTGTTCCCCTTATTCTGTTTGTTATCCAGGAAAGGTCGGAGCATGGTATAGACACCGTAGAAGGCAACCACAACCCCAAGCAGCAATCCAACTATCAGCCAGAGGGGTTCACTGCCAAACCTGGTATCGAGCCAGCGTCCGCCAACCACGCCCAGGATAATAGAACCAGCAACGAAAAACCCGACGCCCAGTAGCCCCAGCGCCGCAAGTCGCTTGTCCATATCGAATGCAGCATAGCAAATCTTCCCATTCAAGTCAAACCCGTCATCGGGGCCGGTGCCTCTACCACTTGCCCCTGATACATGAAAAATCCCGCAACGTTACGGTTGCAGGACTCGATATCCCCCCACTCAGCAATCCGGATTCCTGCTGCCCGGACTATGCTCTCCTACCATGCAGACCTGTTCCTGCTCAGGACTTTCTCTTGTCAAAGTCCTCCATATCAAGGGTGTTAATGAAATCGTAGAAGGCGGACATCTTCTTCATCTCTTCTTCGCTCACCGGTTTACCGGCGGTACGGTCAATGTCCATCGGCTCACCTACCGGCCTGCCCGTCTCCTTGTCCAGCACGATGCCCGCTTTCTCCAGCACTATATCCTCAGCATATATCGGTGCTTCCACTCTCACCGCCATCGCAATAGCATCGCTGGGCCGGGAGTCCACCTCCACCTGCCCGCCATCCATATTCAGTATAATCTTGGCAAAGAAAGTATCATCCCTGAGGTCACTGACGACGACTGAATTGACACTGGCACCCAGGACATCAACAATAGACTGCATCAGGTCATGCGTCATCGGCCGGGGCACACTCACGCCCTGCAGCTTGACAGCGATAGCATCCGCCTCGGCAGGCCCTATCCAGATAGGCAGGTACCGGTCGGTCGTCTTCTCTTTGAGCATGACCACTCGCTGGTAGTTCATGAGGCTCACCCGAATGCTATCCACAACCATTTCTATCAAGGCGGACCTCCTCTCCTGCGGACACATCTAATTCTAACTCTGGTACGTTCCCAGTGTCAAATTGAGACTGAGGTGCCACCACCGCAGGTCACCCGGGGTGGGATTGCCTATGTTGTTTCATCACATGGTATAATAAGGACATAAAATTGCTTTACCACTTTTGATGTAATACTATAGGACAATAGGCTTACCCCTACTTTAAGGAGGATGCCGATGCACCAGAGTGGCCGGAACATAGTTTGGTTCGACGAGGTAACCAGGAACGATATTCCCCTTGTTGGTGGTAAAGGGGCAAATCTCGGTGAAATGACCAATGCGGGCATACCTGTCCCCCCCGGTTTTATCGTGACCGCCGATGCCTATTACTCCTTCCTCGAAGAGACGGGTATCACTGACCAGCTTCGCGCTTTGCTGGCGCCACTGGATACCAATGACAGCCGCCAGCTCCAAGACATTTCTGCCAAGATCCAGGAGGTCATCCTGGACGCCACGATGCCTGCCGACGTTGCCGGGGGCATCCGTCAATCGTACCGGGAAATGGGAGAGGGAAGAGTCGCCGTACGCTCGTCGGCAACCGCGGAAGACCTGCCCGAAGCTTCTTTCGCCGGACAGCAGGCCACTTTCCTCAATGTCAGCGGCGAAGACGAGGTCGTCGCTGCCGTCCAGAAGTGCTGGGCTTCCCTTTTCGAGGCACGGGCGATCTGGTACCGCGTGGAGAACGGTTTCGAACATTTCAAAGTCGGCATCGCCGTGCCGGTACAGCGCATGGTCCAATCAGATGCCTCCGGCGTCATGTTCACGGTTGAGCCCACCAGCAGTGACCGTAGCAAAATCACCATCGAAGCCGTCTTCGGACTGGGTGAGATGATTGTCTCCGGAGACGTAAGGCCGGACTACTACGTTGTCAGCAAGGAAGGCCTCAACATCGTTGATAAGGAAGTCAAGGCGCAGGAGTGGAAGCTGGTCAGGAGTGACAGCGGCCCCTCGGAGGAGCCCAATGTCAAGATAGACCTTACTCCTGCCGAGCAGGCACAACAGAAGATAACCGATGCCGATATCGTTGCCCTCGCCAAGATGGGTAAGCGCCTCGAAGAACACTACCAGTTCCCCCAGGACATTGAATGGGCCAAAGAGGGCGGCGAGCTTTTCATCGTCCAGACTCGCCCGGTCACCACCATCAGTGAGATGGTCACCGCCAGGCCGGAGATTGACGCCGAGGCGATACTGTCCGGGTCGCCGGCCAGCCCGGGAATAGCCTCCGGACCGGTGAAGCTCGTCTCTGACCCCTCCCAGATCGACAAGGTCCTCAATGGCGACATCCTGGTAGCCGCAATGACCACCCCGGACTTCGTCCCCGCCATGAAACGGGCCGTGGCGATCGTCACTGACCGCGGCGGCCGGACGGCGCACGCCGCAATCGTCAGCCGGGAGATGGGAATCCCCTGCATTGTCGGCACCGGGAACGCAATGGCCACCCTCGAGGACGGACAGGTCATCACCGTCGACGGCAGTAGCGGCAAGGTCTACGACGGCAAGATTGAGTTCGTCGTGGAGGAAGAAAGCAAGGCACGCTCCGACATCAAGACCAGGACCACGCTACTGGTCAACCTGGCGCAGCCGGAACTGGTCGACCGCGTAGCATCCCTCAATGTCGACGGCGTCGGTCTGCTCCGTGCCGAGTTTATGGTCGCCCAGATTGGCGAGCACCCCAGCTACATGATAAGCCAGGGCCGGGGGCAGGAGTTCGTCGACAAACTGGCCGAAGGCCTCACAACCTTTGCAAAGGCCTTCCATCCCCGGCGCGTAGTCTACCGGACAAACGACTTCAAGACCAATGAGTACCGCGCACTCAAGGGCGGCGAGGACTACGAACAGCCTGAGGAAAACCCCATGCTCGGCTACCGGGGAGCGTCCCGGTACATCACCGATATCGAGACCTTCAAGCTGGAACTCGCCGCCATCAAAAAGGTCCGCGAGAAGTACAACAACCTCTGGGTGATGATTCCCTTCGTACGCACCGTCAATGAACTGGCCCAGACCATCAAGATAATGAATGGTGAAGGCCTGAAGCGCTCGGAGGACTTCAAGATATGGATGATGGTCGAGGTACCCTCCAACATTATCCTGCTGGAGAAGTTCCTTGCTGTCGGTATTGACGGCATATCCATCGGCTCCAACGACCTTACCCAGCTGACACTGGGCGTGGACCGGGACAGCGAGAAGCTGGCCGCCACTTTCAATGAGATGGATGAAGCCGTGATGCTTTCCCTGGAGAGAGCCGTAAAGGTCGCCAGGAGCATGGGGGTCACCTCCTCCATCTGTGGGCAGGCACCATCGGTCTACCCGGAACTCACTGAGAAACTGGTGGAATGGGGCATCACCTCTGTCTCGGTAAGCCCCGATATGATAGACCGCACCAGGGAGATAATCGCCGAAGTCGAAGCGCGATTGCAGAAGTAGTGAGCCGTCGGCCTGAAATCCGCCAGCTGGCTGAGGAGCGGGAAGAAAACCTCTCGCCCCAGGCCCGGAAGAGCAGGCTGTCGCGTGGCAGGCTCAGGGAAGAGGAGTCCTGCCCCATCCGTACCGACTTCCAGCGTGACCGCGACCGCATCATCCACTCCAACAGCTTCCGCCGTCTCAAGCACAAGACCCAGGTCTTCGTTGCTCCCCTGGGCGACCACTATGTAACACGCCTCACCCATACGCTGGAGGTATCCCAGATTGCCCGCACCATTGCCCGCGCCCTCAACCTCAACGAAGACCTTACCGAGGCAATCAGTCTCGGCCATGACCTCGGGCATACGCCCTTCGGGCACATCGGCGAGGAAGTCCTCAACGACCTCTATCCCGCCGGATTCCGGCACAACGAGCAGTCACTGCGGGTCATCGACCATCTCGAAAACAACGGCCGGGGACTCAATCTCACCTGGGAGGTGAGAGACGGCATCCTCAACCACTCCAAGACAAGAGCCCACATCCTTGAAGAAGACTGGGGAGAGGTCGGTACCCTTGAGGGTGAGGTCTGTCGGCTGTCTGACGTCATCGCTTATGTCAACCACGACACTGACGACGCCATAAGGGCCGGAGTCATCACCGAGCGTGACCTGCCACTGTCTGCGGTCAAAGTGCTCGGGTTGTCACGTTCGGCGCGTATTAATACCCTGGTATCCGACATCATCGAACACTCGTGGTCAGTCAGAGTCGATACCGCCTCTGACTCCATACCTGCGGTCGGGATGAGCACCCCGGTACTCGAAGTAACCAACACCCTGCGCGAATTCCTCTTCACCCGCGTCTACGATGTTCACTCCGGCCAGGAGGAAGCGGCCCAGGCGAGAGAAGTCGTTCGACGACTGTATGAATTCTTCAGCAAGCATGAAGGTAAACTGCCACCGGAATACCGCCTTCGTGACGAAGACCATCAGCGGCAGGTCGTTGATTATATCGCCGGCATGACCGACCGCTACGCCCTGCGTACCGCCGAGGAGATGTCCCTGGTTGACGACCGTGCCAGGCAGCAGCGGCTGTTCACGGACAGCTAGCTGGCCGGAGAGCATCCCCTCTCCCCCTTCAGATTACGGATGGAGCGAGGCAGAAAACAGGGCTGCTCCGTCCACTCCGGACAGGACACGCGATAATGCTGCTTCACACTACAAAGGAGGACACTATCCATGGAAAATCAGCTTGGCTACTATACTGAGACTGCAGAGTACCGGGACCGGTTCGACCAGGGACTACCGGGCCCAATGGCCGCCTATACCGCTTTCCGGCGCGAGGTCTACCAGGATGGCGCGCTAAGTCACAAGACAAAACGACTGATAGCCCTGGCGGCAGGACTGATGGCCGGGTGTGCCAGATGCACCATCGGGCAGACCCGGGACGCGGTAAAGGCAGGAGCCACCAGGGAAGAGGTCCTGGAAGCCGTGTCCGTAGCCATCGTCATGGGCGGTACCGCCGCCAGTGCTGAGTCCTGGCGGGTGGTCAGCGTGCTCGAAGAACTAGGCGAGTGGTAGCCCGCAGCCACCTGCGGCAGCACCAGCAGGGTGATGAAAAACCCTTTCGACCAATCCCCGTGCGGCCCGGATGGGGCGCCCCTCAGAAGGGGCGGTGTCTTCCCCTTCCTGTCCAGGAAGGAGCCTTCTGCGGAAGGGGGGAAAGATTATATCTGGGGGACACCGGCAGAATCTGGTTTCGGATTCTGCTAACGTCATTCTGTAAGAATGACGCCCAGACACCCCTGCCATAAGGGGGC
>DATKWT010000020.1 GCA_035529395.1 Dehalococcoidales bacterium
GAGGAGGTTGGCCGAGAGCTAACAGAATTAACGTAAGCCTGAAATGGCAGATCATAGATGAGATACGCATGGTCGAAGAGTTGTTCATCCGGTTCACATCATGCCCTGGGTCGAGGGGCAGGACATGTGTGCATTAAGGACAGAAGGAGGTGATGGTTTACGGGAACAGCGGATGCTATATCCGTGCTGCCCACCCCCCTTGGAAAATCTCAAGACTGCACACGCCAGCGCGACTGGTGATGCAGAACAGAATTGAAGAAAGGAGGTACCTGATGAAACGCAAGATACTATCAATACTGGTTGTGGCGGGGTTGATACTTGGCCTGGCGGTGATCCCTGCGCAGGCAGCCACAGAGGAACAGATCGAAGCATCAATCCAGAAAGGGCTCGACTGGCTGGTGCCGCAGCAAAACGATGATGGCTCCTGGGGTGACCGGGACCGGGTCGCCAGGACTGGTCTTGCCGTAGTCAAGCTGGAGGACCGCGCCTTTGAGCTTGGCTTTGACTCTCCCTTTGACCCTAACTACCAATACAGCCAGAACGTTATAGACGGGCTGGACTACATCTTCACCCAGGCAGGCACTTACGGGGCCGGAACCGGGATATGCTTCGACATAGGTTTCTATGAGACGTACAGCACCGGGATAGCCATGATGGCTATTGCGGCAAGCCGGACTCCCGACAGGGTAGTTACCACCGGGCTGTACGCCACACAGACCTACCAGTCGGTCGTGCAGGGAAACGTGGACTTCTTCGCCTGGTCTCAGAACCCTGACGGTGGCTGGATCTACTGGTCTGGTTTTGGGAATAGTGACAACTCCAACACCGGCTACGCTGTCCTTGGCCTGCGCTATGCCGAGGATTTCGGCTGTGTGATACCAGCGATAGTGAAGCCTGGGCTGAACAACTGGATCAACTACATCCAGACAAACCCGGGGGACCCCGGGCACGATGCCAGCACCGACGGTGGCTCCGGCTACACGGGCCCCGGCGATTGGGTCAACTGTCTGAAGACGGGCAACCTGCTCTTCGAGATGGCGTTCTTTGGCGACGACATGTCAACCGCCAGAGCACAACGTGCTATTGCATACCTTGTGCGGCACTGGAACGATACCGGCGCATGTGGCACAGGATGGAAGGACACGTTAAATTGCCAGGCTGCCTACTGCGTGATGAAGGGACTTGAGAGCATGGTCATCATAGAGCCAGAAGATTTCGGCGGCATCGATTGGTTCGACGAGATGTCTACAGAGATAGTAGACAACCAGCATGACGACGGCTACTGGCCCTGGGACTGCTGGGGAGATGAGATGCTGGCGACAGTGTGGGCACTGCTCACCCTGGAGAGGGTTGTCCCCAACCGACCGCCCGATTGCTCTGAGGCTTATGCCGATCCGGCCTGCCTGTGGCCACCCAACCACAAGTTCGTTGACGTTGCCATCATGGGTGTGACCGACCCGGACGGTGATCCTGTCACCATCACCATAACTAACATCACCAGTGATGAGGCGACAGCCACAGACAAGGGCTCAGGTGGTGCCAAGCACTCACCGGATGCTGACGGCATCGGCACAGACACAGCCTCTGTCAGGGCTGAGCGCTCAGGTACGGCCGATGGCAGGGTCTATGTCATCTCGTTCACGGCCAGCGATGGCAGAGGCGGCGAGTGTGAAGGCAGCGTTATGGTCAAGGTACCGCATGACCAATCGGACAATATCTGTCCTGCGGTGGACAGTGGTCAGATCTACGACGCAACACAGATGAACTAAGCTTCTATACCTTCGCATGGCGAAAAAGGGGTCGTCTCGTCAAGAGACGACCCCTAACCCAAGTAGGTGAAAGCGGACAGGCAGACACATGAAACAAGAAGAGGAGATGGAACACAATGAAGAAGGTACTGGTAGTAACACTCACACTTGCCCTGGCACTCGTGCTCAGTTCGTCAGCGGCTGTCGCGGACAAGGGCGATAATCCATCCTACCATAAAGAGGGCGGGGTGGGTAGCTCGAACGTTGGCTTCGTACACTACTACCAGTTGATCTGGGAGCAACTCCCGGACGGCACGTGGCAGTGGACGGAGGTTGTCTGGAATGGCGCGTGGGGGAAGCTGAAGTTCAACCTGGCCGGTCCCACGTTTGATTTCCTGTTCAACGGGCACGGCCTTCAGCCGAACACCGAGTACGCACTTGTGCGCGCGACGGGTGCTGCCCCCCCACTGACAATCCTTGCCAGCGGCACAACCAACGGTGGAGGCCAAATCCACCTCGCTGGCTCGCATGACTTCCAGGAGGACCTATCGAACCCACAGATATGGCTTGTCCTGGGTGAACACGTCAACGACGATGGCTGGTGGGCCGACTTCACTCCAAACGAGTACCTATTCGACCAGGAACCGTCTCTGGACTACGACGACACCAACGTCCCGTAGCCACTGAGACTTTGGAGGCAGGAGGTTATGGCTCCGCGGGCGACTCCAGGCGGCAACCTGAAGGTCAGCAGACCCTCGAAGGCCTGCTGACCCTTGCTTCACAGCATCCGTCGGTTGTGGAAGAGGACTACTCCCGAGGGCGCCAACGACCCGGTGACCATAACCTTCACGGCCAGCATCAAGTGCTGTGAGGGCGTCATATACAGCGACAGCGACAATGCTGTCTTGGTTCCATCCGACCGCCCGATTGCTCTGAGGCCTACGCTGAGCCAGGCTGCCTGTGGCCACCCAACCACAAGTTCGTTGACGTTGCCATCATGGGTGTAACCGACCCGGATGATGACCTGGTCACCATCATCGTAACCGCCATCACCCTGGCACCCACTTGCCTCCTGGTGCTTAGTGTTCCACGGACCAGCGTGGTAAGTATTTTCCGCCAGTAAAACCGTCCGAAAGAAGGATTTCCAAGAACAGAAGGTAATGGTACAGTCCAGTTGTCGGGGTAGGCCGTATCCCTCGGCCCGTGCAGTAAGTGATGCAGAGGAGCGGCCTGAGGGTTGGGAAAGGATGAGGCGAGGGCTTATACGAAATGGGCACTTTGCTCTGGCAGAATCAGTAGCGGCTGATTGTGCGGAGCCTGCATCAGGGGAGTCCGGGTATGCGGGGGAGTCTTTACGTATTCTCATCTTCCGGGGAGGCTGAGAGGTACTGTCAGCGGCGAATACACACTGACACTGGAAGTGCTGGGAGGGCGTCACCTTCCGGTCTTCGGCAAGCGGAGAACAGATGAGGGCCTTGGTAGTTGGAGCAGGCAAGGAAACCCTGGAAAGCGTCTCCCTTTCTCTTCAGATGCGCTGGCCGGATGTGGTCGTCGTCTCCTCTTGCGGCAGCGATGCGATGGACATGGTTGAGAGGGAAAGCCCTGACATTGTTGTCTGGGATATAGACATGCCCGAAATGAATGCCCTGGACGGACTCACAGACCTGCGCTCTTTTTCTGACGTTCCTGTTATTGCCCTCATCGGTGGTGATACTGTATTGGACAGGTATAGAGTTCTGGAACTGGGTGCAGACGACTTTGTCAGTAAACCGCTGAGTCTCGTGGAGTTCATGTTTCGGGTTCATGCGTTGTTCCGTCGGACTAGCCCGCACCTTGCCAAGATTAACTCCGTCTATTCCAGCGGTCGGTTTCTCATCAACTTCTCCACTAGGGAAGTGGCATTTGGCGAGGACAGATTGAAGCTGAGTCCTATAGAGTACAGGCTGCTGTACTGCCTGGTCAGGAATGAAAGAAGAATAGTCACCAAAGACACTTTGATCCAGAAGGTGTGGGGAT
Source organism: Dehalococcoidales bacterium (assembly GCA_035529395.1). Lineage (NCBI taxonomy): Bacteria > Bacillati > Chloroflexota > Dehalococcoidia > Dehalococcoidales > Dehalococcoidales bacterium. The sequence goes on from DATKWT010000020.1 coordinate 3,765, forward strand.
CGGAGTACCTGGGAATAGGCAGGGAAGAAGAACTCAGGAAATACGTCTACCGACTCCGTTCAAAGCTGAAAAATTTGCCCGACGTCATCGTGAGCGAACCGGGGATAGGATACCGCTTCATGCCTTTGGATTAGACGCTGTCCGATCTGCCTGGGTTCAGGTGATGCTGGGGACAGGCAATCGGTATGATTTGCCTGTCCCTTCTTTTTATATCCTCGGAAATCTTGGACGAGATTCGTACGCTCTGTCAACGGATTTCCACGCTTTTGGCGACATCTGTGACGCTGATACACTACATGCCTATAGTAAACTATCGGACATTGCTGATGATTCTACGCTCGGGGTTGAAGTGAAGTGAGAGTCTTGTTGGTACATCCGGAACCGGGTCAGAGGGATGCCATAGTCCAGACTTTGAGCAACAAGGGATTTGATGTGGTCGCTGTTGGCGACACCGTGGACGGGATAAGAGAGTTTCATCAGCAGGATCCAAGTATCGTAATCGTTGCGTTCGAGCACTCCGTCGATGACTGCGAACAGTTCTGTGCTCGTTTACGCAGTGAATCTGATGCTCCCATTATCGTCATTGGCAAGAATCATGGGGAGGTTACGCTGCTTCAGATTCTGCGATCGGGTGCAGATATCTATCTCCGTTACCCAACTGCCAGGGAACTGGTTGCTCGGGTCCGCTCATTGCTGCGTCGCACGAAGCCGGAGCAAAACAAGCGGAAAGGAGACTGCCCGGTCTATTCACGGGACGTTCCGGGATGGAAGAACTGAGAACAAGCCAACTGACGACTGATTGTTGGCTCTCGGGCTTACCGAGGTCCCCCGGCGGGAGCGATGGTCTCCACCGAGGGGTGGCTCGGGATGCTGGTCGATCGAGGGTGCACAACAGCCCGTGCAAGGAATCGAGTTCCTTCCGGGCTGGGAAGAAGAACCCCCCAAATACGATGTGGGGGGTGACCTTCAGCTCATCCTGATTCAGCCAGGCGGCAGGTAGGACACCACTGAGCCGATTCTGCCTCCCCCTGTGGGTCATTGTGGCAGTGTTTCACACTCAGCTACGGAGGGGAAGACAGGGACAGCCTGACGAGAGGGGTGGTCGTTCTGGTGCAGCAGGGCGTTGAATCAGGAATACAGAGCAAGCTGAAAGGAGAGAAAGATGAAGAAAGTAGCAAGTATCCTCGTTGCCCTCGCGCTAGTCCTGGGACTGCTTGGTGCGCCAGTGCTGGCCGTCGAGGAAGAGACGGTTGACACCAAGGCTTCGGTTGGCGGCAGCGGCAGTCCGCCGTTCATCTGCGCGAAGTTCGAGACCCCGGACCATGACGTTGCCCTCGGCACGCAAATAATGCCGATTCCCGAAGCCATGAGACTGGTGAAGTTCTACGTGATAGTGGGGGACCCCAACGGCGTTGATGACGTAGCCTCCGTCGATGTTACCGTTCGCTATGATGACGGCACCGAAAAGTTCCAGCTGCGGGCCGTGAGGGGGACCTGGACAATGATTCCCTGGACCGGCATGATTGACATGGATGGTGACTGCACTGGAGAGACGCCCATCCCTGCCGCACTGGCCGCACTCGAAGCGCAGGGCCGGATTGCATACGGACCGGGCCAGGACCTCAGCTCAGTCCTCTATGACCTGGAGAACGGGAAGCAGTTGCTGATTGAGCTGGTGGGCGAGATGGACTATCATCAGCCGTCCATGGACTACACCGTAGAGGCCGTAGGTACTGACGCGGGCAGTGACACTGGCGACCCGCTGGTCAACACCTTCTTCTATATGAGCATCGTGGCCCTGAAGATCGACTTCACGATGATAGACTGGCAGACCGTCAACATCTCCCAGTGGAACTACGTGCTGGGTGACGAGAATATGACGACACCCGCCCGGCCCACTGTCCAGAACGTAGGTAATGACCCGGCGAAAATCCAGTTGCATGCCAGCGCGCTTACCGGCGTGGCCTTTGGCAAGACGATAGAGGAATTCGACGCCGAGATGGACTGCAAGGACCCTGTCACCGGGGCCATCCTTCAGGAAGGACGCATCGAGTTTCTGGCCTGTGTTCCGACGGTTATCGCCGACGCCACTGGCGCCCCCGTACTGCTTCCTCCGTGCACACCCACCCAGATTGACTTCTCGGTGCACCCGCCATACGGGACGGTAGAGGACCTGTATCAGGGTACAATGACCATCACCATCCTCCATTACTAGGTGAAGTGATGGTACGGCGAAGCCCGCTGTGAGGACCAGGTGCTCGTAGAGGTACCTGGGAACATCGGGAAAGCGGAGGTATGGGCGGGGACCTGTCCCTGCCCATACCTCGTGCAACGCCATCCAACCGGGCGCACGAGAATGTGAGAGAGGCAGTCGAGCGGGACCTGGTGGGTGCGCCTGTTGTTGACTGAGAGGTGAACATGCCGAATATGGTCACAAGGAGCATAGAAGTGACGCTGGCCGTGCTGTTTGCATTCTACGTGCTTACCTTGCCGGCAGCCGCAGCAGCAGGGATAGGTGCAGGACCGAGCACGCTGGAGATAACCGATGCACTGAGAGGAGGGGAATACGAACGGCTAATCATGGTGTTCAATCTGGGAGATGACGAAGCCGCCTTTGCCTTTGGTACCATGGGTGAAGCGGCCGGTTGGATATCCTTTTTCGAACGAGATTCTCCGGATATCCCGATAGACAGAGTACGAGTGCCGGGGCATGGCGAAGCGAGTGTCCTGGTCAGAGTCAATGTCCCGAAAGATGCGGCCAATGGCAGGTACGAGGCTGTTGTGGTGGTGAGTACTGCCAGCGACGGGCAGGTGGAAGGCTCGATACAGACAGTGACACTGTCAGCACAGGTGGCTGTGAGCATCACAGTTACCGGGACACAGATTCTGGAGGGCATTGTAACCAGTATCAGGACCAGAGATGTCGAAGAAGGCTATCCACTCAAGATAGAAGCATATTTCCAGAACACCGGCAACGTGGACGCTACGCCGCAGTTCGATGTTGAGGTAGCCAGAGACGGCGCAACCGTTGCCACCTTTGCTGTCGCCGAGGCCAGGGTGAGGCCGGAAGAGAGCGAAATGCTCCGTGTGGAATGCGACACTACCGACCAGATGTGCGGCGAATATCTATGTAATGTTGTCGTATCTCTGAATAGCAGGGTCATTGCCGGAGAAGAACTCGATTTCGCCATTCTGCCGCGGGGGACGCTAACCAGGTCCGGTGTTTGCAGTGAAATCACGCTCGAGGGCACTCCGCAACTCGGGATAGTAAGCAAGATATGTGCAACCTTCCTCAATGATGGGCAGATAGACACCAAAGCCAAGCTGGCTGGTGAAGTATACCACAATGGTGCCCTCATTGATGTAATCAGTGGAGACGAGATTCTGATACCAGTGGGGTATAGCGCAGAATTGGTCGCCTATCTGAGACTGGAGACCCCCGGGAAGTACACCCTGAAGGCGCACGTCCTCTACGAAGGAAAAATCACAGACGTGCAAGACTTGTCATTCGAGGTTATGTCAGAGGCAGCCCCCAGTAGTGCAACCGAGGTCGGAGGAGGACTGGCGTGGCAGTGGGTACTCTTTGGCACTCTGGTAGCATTGATGTTGGCGGGGTTGGTATCCACATACTGGCAAAGGAGGCAGAAAGCCGAATCAGTGCATGTCAAAGACTGACCCAACTGCGGCCGTGAGGAACGTGACCCCGTGGCTCTTGTCGTCGCCTGACGGGGGCTGAATTGTGCTCACGCACTGGGCAGAGCGTATCCAGTTGTTTTTGCGCCCCCGTTCATCACCTTGGAATCTCCTCCTTAATGTCTCTGGTGGAGTCGTCTACAAGGGTCTTGGGACTGGGGCCGGCAAACTCCACTCTCAGGGTGTTGGTGCCCTGAGTCATTACGCCGGAGGGGACTTCGACGGTTGATGGTGCTGCTGGAGAATCGAAGGACACGGTGGTGAGATGGGTAATGGAATCCTGGAGCAGCCTCCAGGTCAACGTTGGAAGGCAGACCTGTCTCGCCTGCAGTTGACTCTGGTGGTCTTATGTACTGCGGAGTCAAACCCGTGTGGCGTGCCATGGCTGTTGGGTACGGAGAAAGGCAAGAGACAGTATTCGGTCAGGTCGGTCAAGCCCTACGCCTGTATTTCTACCACTACAGTGGCACCGCTACCCAATTCTGATCTCACCTTGAAGGTACCGCCGAGCAGGTTGGCTCGCTCCTGCATATTGATTAATCCCAGCTTACCCAGGTCAGGGAGGTCCATCAGTATTTCGGGTACTTGAAAGCCTTTCCCGTTATCGCTCACCGTTATTCTCACTACGTCCTTTTTAAATCGAATCGCCAGTACTGCCTTCGTTGCCTGAGAGTGTCTCCTAATGTTGGCCAATGCCTCTTGAGCGATACGGAAGAGGACTAGATCAGCCTCGTACGATAGGCGGCGTTCAGTGCCCGTTATTCGAATATGAGCGTTGATTCCTGTCTCGTCCTTCAGTTCCGCGGTAAGCAATTCCAGAGCTGGTACGAAACCGAATTGTTCCAGGGCATAAGACCGCAACTCCATACAGATACGGGCAATCCCTTCCAGAATGCTGTCAGTCTTGGTTTTCAACGAGTGGAGCCGTTCGATTGTTGCTGGTGACAGTTTCTCTTCACCTCTGGTTGTAGCATCAATTTGCAGGGACAGAGCAGCGAGTTCTTGAGCGGTGTCGTCATGGAGATCACGGGCAATGCGTCTCCGCTCTTTCTCCTGGGCCGTGGCTGTCTGCAATATGATGGACCGCGCAGCATTCCGGAGTCGAATCTGGTGCGTGAGGTCTATGGCAATCCCTCTGACGCCCACACAGCGCTCTCCCCGAAAGACGGCTGAGGGAAAGACAATGATGGGGAGAGTAGAGCCGTTCTTCTTTCGTGCTTTGTATTCGGCGGATGTCGTCTTGCGCCCGGCCAGCAACCCCCGAAAGTCTCTCCTGGCTCTACTGAGGTCGCTATGTTCTATCACATGAGATAGGTCCAACTCACTGGGAAGGTTGTCTCTGGTATAGCCAAATAGTACCAGAGCATTATTGTTGGCGAATGTAAACCGTCCCCTGGTGTCCATTTCAAACATCGTGTGAGGTAGTGACTCGACCAGATCCCTGTACCTTCCTTCATGTGCTACGCTTTCGTACTTGGCAGACGATACCATGACACACCTCAAGACCCCTCTGAACCTCGTCCTGCCTCTACCTAAAAATAATCCTGCTTTGGGTTCCGACCTGGAAGACTGAAGTCCTCATCACACATGGTGAGCAGTAGTCTCTGTAAAGATACCTTAGCCACTCTGGCTTTCCTCCACTGGTAAGAACACTCCTTCTTCATCTACCACTCCATCCCCTCTCCCACCTATACCAATCCACAATTGATCAGCTCAAGCCAGATCTTCAAGAGAAAGCCAACCCTTCCGCAAGGCGTAGAGCACGGCCTGGGTGCGTGAACTGACCGAGAGTTTCTTGAATATACTGACCAGATGCGTCTGGACAGTACGCTCGCTGAGCGCAAGCTGCTCAGCGATACCCTTGTTGCTCATCCCTTTCGCAGTCAATGTCAGTACCTCCATTTCACGACTACCCAAATCGTCTGACCGATTGCCCTTACTGGTGGAGCCGGTCCTGATATTGGCCATGACAACATCCACAGCAGCCGAATCAAGCACGGTGTCGCCACTGTGCACGAGTCGGATAGCGTTCGCAATATCATCTAGAGACGAGTTCTTCAGCAGGTATCCAGACGCGCCTGCCTGCACTACAGGCAGTATATATGCCGTTTGGTCGAAGGCACTAAGTACTAGAACGGCAGTATTGGGACAGGATGCCTTGATATGCGCCGTAGCCTTGATGCCGTTCAGTTCGGGCATGATGATGTCAATCAATGCCACGTCAGGCTGGAATTGCTTGGCCATTTCAATGGCTTCTGCCCCGTCGCACGCGACACCAATGCACTCGAAATCCGTCTCAACACTGAGAAGCTGACGCAAACCTTCTCGATATGTCGGATGGTCGTCAGCAATAAGGATAGTTATGATTCCGGATGCCATATTTTGTTTCTCTCCAATGGTAGTCCTCTTGGCTCGTTCTCACTAGGGCATATATACTAACGCTGTACTTGGCAGTTGTCAAGTTTTAACTATACGTACGGGTGTATCACAGGCAATATTGCCTACAACACAGACAGAAAGCACTTAGCCTTTTAGCGTAAGGGACGGACCTATGGGGCAGCTATAGCCACAGGTTTCTTGTAGCAGGATTAAGTGCTACAGCGGATTGACTCACGGCCCTGACACCCCGATAATCAGGGCACTGCTTTCAACGCGTGATGTAGCCATGGTACTCCAGCATGCGGAATACGTTGAGGGAAAGCAGACCGACGAACCCAGGTGGCGTGATGAGCACAGAGTCAAACCGCGACGATGCAAAGAACAGGGCAGTTCTCAAGATATTTATCATTGACTGTATCCAGATTGTCCGAATCGGCCTGGTATCGATTCTGAAGGAGCATCCGGAGTTCCAGGTGGTTGGTGATGCCGCCGATATCACGGAAGCGATAGCCAAGATGGAGGAGGTCGCGCCAGACATCGTGCTCTTTGAGCCTTTCCTGCCTGGGGCCGGAGGTATCGAGGCTATTGCACGCCTCCTGGAGCGCTTCCCTGATGTCAAGGTGATAGTGTTGACACACTCCGATAAGAGGGTTGACTTCGTCAGGGCAATGAGGACCGGAGCCAGAGCCTACCTTCTCAAGAGCCTGGAGGGTAGTGAGCTGACTGACTCTATTCGTCTGGTTGCTGGGGGTAGGGCAGTGGTCTACGCGTCAAGAGCAGCGAAGCTGTTTGATGGGCCAGCCAATCCGGGTAACGAAAACGAGCATACGGACAAGCTCGACTGTTTGACCGACCGAGAGAAGGAAATCCTGTGGTTGGTCTCGCAGGGCGCCAGCAACAAGGAGATCGCTGTTCAGTGCTATGTGAGCCACACGACGATCAAAGCACACCTGAGACGGATCTCTGAAAAACTGGACGTCAGGAACCGAACGCAAGCGGTGGCGATGGCTCTGTCGAGAGGGTACCTGAATTCCCCGTAAACCGGGGCCTTCGATCTGCCTCGAAACCACAACAAGAGCAAGCCGTGGTTCCCTTGCTGCCTGACAGGGACTGGAGCACCACCTCACGGCTAAGTCGAATCGAGTCTCAGCCGGAAAGTACAAGCAACGAAATGGGCAGAACCCGTGCCTGTGCGGCGCTCGTGTCACTGTTCTTGGTCCTTCTTCCTGGCTTCGTTCGTGCGCACAAAGTACGTAGTCTGCACGTTTCGCAGCCTTCCAGAGGAACCCTCTCCGTAACCGACTACACCTGCCCACACGCCGAACCTACGTACTCCCCGGCAGTAGATTTCAGCAACCGGAGATATTCAGATGGACTAGCTCCTCGGTACCCGTATAGTACGCCGGTGTCCACTAGGACAGGGCTCGGAATCCCGCCAAAAGCACCCCTTTGGAGAGTATCCAAGGCGTCTGCTGGAAGGTACAGTTGTATGACCAAAGAGGTGGGGCGGTGGAGGCAGCAACTGGAAGACACGGGCCCGGTCGATTCTCCCGAGGCAATAGGCTCTGGAGAGGGCTTGACAAACAATTATTAAGAAAGGAGAGAACGAGGAGATCATGAAGAATATAGTGTTAAGCATAATGGTGGTCAGTACACTTCTCGCGGCGGGAATCGGTGGGACTTTTGCCGGCTTTGTAGATACCGAGGAGAGCATGGGCAACAGCTTCCAGGCGGGTATCCTTGACCTGCTGGTCAACGGCAAGAACGACCCCGATGTCATGGGGACATTTACCGTCGAATGCGGTGTTCCCTGCTCTTCGATTGACAAGTGGATCGACCTGTACAACTGGGGCCAGTGCCAGGGAGCCTGGGTCTACATGCACTTCAAGGACGTCGTGTCCGAGGAGTACGGGACGAAGAAACACAATACTCTAGGGTACGTCTACGATGGCGCCAGTACTGGCATTACCGGCATTCCGGACGGCTATCGCGTTGCGGTAGGTACTGAGCCGAAGGGTCCGGGCGTATGGTCCTCAGAGCCGGAGAAGATCGCCGAAGTGGGTGACGGCTGGGTCGGCCAGACCTGGGTACCCGACAACCATCCGTGCCTCTTGGGTGAGGACTACGCCAGCGGCATTTCCGACCATCTGGGTATCACCGTCAGAGTGCCCCTGGTGGGAGCCACCGGGAATGAACTCGGCAATCCTGACACAGACGGCAACGGCGATGTAGATGCTACTGAAGAAGGTGCCTGGCAGACCGCTGGCAACCGGTGGGCAATCATAGCAGACTTCAGCGGTAAGCTCTCAGAAATAGAGTGCAATAAGAACCTGCTCGGCATCCTGTATTCGCAGACGAAGACCTTTGTCCACATACACGTCCATCTGCAGCAGATAGAGTGCCCGGACTGGCCTGAACCGCAGACCAAATACTGGCCCACCAATGCCCTCCAGGGCGACAGGGCTACCTGGAACATGCTGTTCGAACTCAATACCGATGTGCCTGGTTCATAGGTCCTGAAGGATCGACAGCTTGGGGGGGTGTCCATGTTGTGAGAGGCACCCCCCCCCCAGAATCCAGAAGAAGAATTATTACCGTCGCCTCCGGAGGAGGGGGAGAAAATAAGGTTGAAGCGACAACCCGCTTCTCCTCTGGACATGAGCGACACATAGAAAGGCGGATAATTTAGAGTTGTATGGTTCCATGAAACAGTTTATGACCGCAGCACTAACTACCGTTCTGGTGGTCACGGTCGGGGGTTCGGTGGCAGGAGGGACAATGGCCGGGTTCTTTGATACGGAACTCAGCAAGGACAATGAGTTTGGTGCAGGGACCCGCAATCTGGAGATTAGTGGCGGACCAATTACTATTGAGTGCGGTACCCCCTCGAGGTGGTACTCAGAGAAGTTCACACTCTCGAATGTAGGCACCCTGGACGCTTTGGTTACCGTCCATATCCCTGACCTGGACTATGACAGTGTGAAGGGTGTGAGGTGTACTGAAGCCGGAACTGTATCCTCAGGGGACCCACCGCAGGAATATGTTTACGATGGTGCCAGCGGTTCCTATATTGTGGGTAGTCCGGTAGGGGCCGGTGTGGCCAGTTCGGAGTCCGAGTTTGTCGCCGAGGAAGGCGGTTATATCGGAGAGACGCTCATCGTCGGGCTGGGAATAGACGCAGGCAGTGATTCGGGCCCTCCGGACTGGTTGATATCCAAATTCCTGGATATCAGGATGTATTTCGATGGAAACGGCGATGGGGATTTTTCGGACCCCGGTGAAATGGTAGTACAGGGAACGTTCTCTGACATTGCCTGCAACACATATCCGTTGGGAGTGATTCCTTCACCCGCAAACATTGTGAGTATTCCCGGCGGTGGATGGGGCACATGCTTCATGTACACAATTGGTGCTCCGGCGCTGAGCGTGCCGCTGATGATGGGGCAGAACACTCGTGTGGGTACGGTGACGGTATGGAGTGATTCTACATATCTGTACATCGAGTATGATACCACTACCAGCGGCTGGCAGATGGCAGCGACTCATATCTATGTTGATGCCACTCCACCAGGTGAGGTATCACCTGGCCAATGCACGGACAAACACGACTCGGTGCCCGCGCCTGGTACCGTGGACCTCTATCAGTGTCCGATCAACTGGAGCGGTGACGTCTATTTCTTTGCCCACGCTGAAGGTACTGACGGAGAGACGGCCTGGGCCAATGGAGTCTGCCGTGAGTTGAAAGTGGAATTGCATCTGCGGCAGGTCGAGGACCTGGCCTGGTTCGCGGGCACAATAGATTATGACGGTGATGGCGACATTGACGCTGATGACGCCCAGCTAAGGTGGTGGCCGACCAACGTTTTTCAAGGCGACAGGTGCACGTTTGACCTGATCTTTGGTGCGATACAACCATAGGAGTTCTTTCGGACAGGGATACCGATGAAGCAGTTGTTTTTGGCACTGACAGTAATACTGGTTGCTGGTTCGCTTGCGGCAGCAGGCACCTACGCGGGTTTCATTGATAGTGAGACCAGTTCCGACAATGCGTTCCAGACGGACTCAGTTGAGCTGATACTGGAAAACCCATTGGGGATAGGCGACTCAGAAGGACACAGTGTGGTCAGGACCTGGCACTATGAGAACAAGTTTCCTCCCGGGCTCATGGAGCCGGGGGACGTGATATCTTCTCACGTGTATCTGGAAGCATTCAGCACACACATTGATGACCATGTCGATATCCGCTGCATCAACGTTAACTCGGAGCCTGACTGGGATACTGACGCTGAGAACGCGGCAGAGGACGCCATACTTGGCTATGACGTGCCCCCTGACCCTGGTTTTGGGATTTTCGATAAAGATACCGTGATGATAATCACCGGTATGTCCTACCATACCATGCCCATTATCTGGGGTGAGTACAATTCCTTCGATACTGCTATCTTCACTGATACCAGTGACGACGGCAGGATTTCACTGGACGAGTTTGAAGCTCAGGGTTTGCATGGGCTGACTCCAGTTCCAAATTCCGGCGTAATCACCTTTATGATGACTGTCAAGTTTGCCGATGGTATCTGGAATGAATACCAGGGTGATCGTACAAATATGACTCTTATATTCACACTGGTGCGGTAATGCCCGCGTATTGCGTTGTACGTAGGTAGAGTTGGAGGTAGAGAAGGTGTTACGATTGGCCAAGGTCCTCGCCAATCTGATACTGGCAGTGCTGGTCTTGACGGCAGTATTGCTGGTCCTGATGCCTGCCATATATTCCTCGAGCATCGCCGCCATCCTCAGCGGCAGCATGCTGCCGGAGATGCCTGTAGGCGCACTCGCGGTGATACAACCCGTCGACACGTCAGAGATTGCCGTCGGTGACATCATAGCCTTCAATCCACCATGGGAAGAGCCGGAGGTAATGGTCAGCCACCGCGTAATTGAGGTGGTCGACGGGGAGGTCCCCAGCTTCCGCACCAAAGGTGATGCCAATGAAGGCCCGGACCTCGACCTCATACCCGCAACACATGTTCTTGGCAGGATACAATACTGTATCCCCAATCTTGGCTATTTTCTATCATATGTATCACGCCACAGCCGGAGCGAGCTTGGCTTCGTCTTTCTTGTTGCTCTTCCTTCTGTGATGCTCATCGGCAGTGCGGCCAGAGATCTGCGCTCTATGACCAGTCCAGGAAGACGGCGGGCAGCAAGGCGAACCATGCTAATGGAAAGACGAAAAAAGAGGAGGCTACGTTGATGGCTGACCGTTTCATGACAACATGACTAGCTTCTGCGTAACGCCAGTCTGAACAGGAGAATTCACAGTGAGTAGGGTCTTTATGAATATCAATAACATTAGTGCAAGAAGGATAATCCTGGTCGTTATCGCGGTCTTGTTCCTGGTTTCCGGGTTTGGCATACAGAGGGCGTTTTCGCTTCCCTCAGAAGTAGAGGAGGGGACTGTTGTACTCAACTACAAGCACGTAGGTGAGTTCGACTACGTTACCCACCTGAAGGGGTCCTACCTGTATGGTGACATTCCCCTTGAAGCCAGTCCCTACAGCACTCAGATTCCCGATTTTCCAGAGGCCCCACAGTCAAATCCGAAGTATCCCCTGGACCATGTTGAAGCAATTGACATGGACTTCACGTACAGCTTCACACCTGACCAGATTGTAGAAGCACAGACCTCCACGGAAATAGAGATACGGGCCTCTGTTAACAGAGGGGCAGCAGGACGAGAAGAACTCCTTCTTTTGCCAGCGACTGCATTGACCGGAGACCCAACCGTTAGATTCACGATTGTCGGAGAGCAACTTGCGTCTGCCACCTCAACAACCATAACCGTAGACGCCTACACTACCGTGGAGTCAATGCTCGGTGAGCCGATGTTCGAGAGTTTCACACAGATCCTGACAATATCATCCGTGGGTCCTCTTATCGAGGTGAGCAGTCCTCTGCATAGTAGCCAACGAGCCTCGTTTGGAGAATACAGCTATGAGCAGGCAGGAGTATTCGACTATTCAGTACAACTTAAACCGAATAGCCCCTTCGGTGTGATATCGCTCACTCCACCTTCAGCCCCTTCACCTGCACCCCCGTTGCCTTTGTCATCTATGACCCTGGGACCGGGGCAACCCCTCTTCTACAGCCTGATGGAGTCCATGGATTTCACATTTTCCTACCAGTTTGGGTCCGATGAACCTCTGAAACAGGTAAGCGAGGACATCTCGATAAGCGCTGTGCTTGAGAACCCGGGTGTGTGGCGTAAAGAGTTCCCTCTTGTTCCATTCACCAGTAAAACTGGGGAATTCGTCGTGTCCTTTTCTTTGAATCGTGACGATTTCAATTACTTCAACGATGTATACAGGGTTATTGAGAGAGAAACCGGCGTTTCCGGTGGCCATACTCTGGTCATGAAGGCTGATGTTTTTGCTACGGCACAGACCGACCATGGGCCAATATCTGAGCGGTTTAACCAGACCCTCAGCACTACGCTGGGAGGAGACATCATTGAATGGAAGGAAGACCTCCTGGTGCAGTCCCAGACCGGTGACATCCGGATCAACCAGATGGCTCCCAATCTCGAGAGAATAATGGGGCTTCCAGTTGGTTGGGTGCGGGGCTTGTCCATCTTGTTGACAGTCATCATTCTCATTGCACTCCTCTACTCAATTGCGCTGAACGTGTGGTTGAAGCCGGAAGAAGTCTCCCTGGTCGAAAAAGAGATACGCCAGGCCAAGAGAAGACACAAGGACGCTATCGTGGATGTCAAGGAGATACCTGCCGCCGTGGCCAGAGACAGAGTCATCCGTCTGGGCTCATTAGAGGAGATCATCAAGACCTCTGATGACATGCTGAGACCTGTGCTCCACATGGCTGAAGTGGGAAGACATACTTACTGTATCGTTGACGGCTCAATGAGGTACGAATACGTTAGCGAAATCTGAGAACATTGCTGAGTGCGGATTCCGGTGAAATCGGCCACGTGTCCGCTCCAAACCGGCCGCTTGTCCGGGCCAAAACGGCCACCCCAGAAATGGCTTGGGGAGTGGCACTGGGTGCAGACAGTCTAACTCAGTTTACCGGTCATTTGCAACAGCCTCCTTTCCCTCGTTTCTC
>DATKWT010000021.1 GCA_035529395.1 Dehalococcoidales bacterium
CGTCGCGGCGGTAGTCACCCTGCTTATCCTGCTTACGCCGTTGAGAGAGAAAGGTAACGGAGAACCGACTAAAATAGCGGTTTGATTGGCCCTGTGCCTCATGGTAGAATGCTTCTATTCACGATGGTCATGTACAATCCAGGGCATGGTGAAGTTTATTGCGACACCCCTTGTCTCCAGCATGATTTCCTGTCGGAGACATTAATCACAACGGTACTGCCGGACTACCGGAACAACCCTGGTATTACCCCACCCGTAGCGAGATATTCGCGATGCTCACCGTGAGCTACGTGAAACCTGGCAGGCCGCTGAAAAAGGGGAGTCTAGAGGAGCTTCGCCCCTTCTGAGGGGCGCCCCCTTATGGCAGGGGTGTCTGGGAGTCATTCTTACAGAATGACGCTAGCAGAATCCGAAACCAGATTCTGCCGGTGTCCCCCAGATATAATCTTTTTCCCCTTCCTCGGTAGGAAGGCTCTTCCTGGCTCGGAAGGGGGAGGCGGCCCAGATGGGCCGCACGGGGGTTGGTCGAAATGGTTTTTCATCACCCTGCTAGAGACGGAAGTGGATGAAGATGAACAGGACCTATGAACCGACCTGGGAGTCGCTGAGAACTCATACCACGCCAAAGTGGTTCCAGGACGCCAAATTCGGGATATATACCCACTGGGGAGTTTACTCGGTCCCTGCGTGCGGTCCGAACGGGACATGGTACCCCTACAACATGTATCGAGAGGGAACGGAACAACATGAATACCATGTCAAGACATACGGGCTGCCCTCAGAGTTTGGCTACAAGGACTTCATCCCCATGTTCACCGCAGAGAAGTTCGATGCTGCGGAATGGGCGGAGCTGTTCAGGAAGGCTGGTGCTCAGTTTGCCGGTCCCGTGGGCGAGCACCACGATGGTTTCTGCATGTGGGACAGCCGGTTCACTCGCTGGAATGCCGTACGGATGGGGCCTGGCAGGGATGTTGTCGGTGAGCTGGAGAGCGCCATCCGGGCACAGGGCATGAGGTTCATGGTTGCCCTTCATCATGCCGAGAACTGGTGGTTCTATCCTCACTGGAGGGAGGACTGCGACACCTCGGACCCGCAGTATGTCGACCTGTACGGCCCCCTGCACAATCAGAACTGGGCAAAACAGAAGCCCCAAACGCAGGAGCGGATGCAGGAGTGGTGGCTACAGGACAGGCCGACCAGGGAATACCTCGACAGATGGCTGGCGAGAGGCCGTGAGGTCGTCGATAAATACCGGCCCGATATGCTGTGGTTCGACTTCGGGATACGCGGAGTTCCTGAGAAATATAGAAGAGACTTCCTTGCCTGCTACTACAACAAGCAGAAGGAATGGGGCAAAGAGGTTGCCGTGACCTACAAGTGGCATGACCTCGTCCCCGGCACGGCTATCGTTGACCTGGAACTGGGACGCATGGGGGAGCTGACCTACCACAACTGGATTACCGACACATCGGTCGACGACCAGGGTGCCTGGTCCTACGTGCAGGAGGCCGGTTTCAAGCCCGTGAGAACGCTGGTACACAACCTGGTCGACAACGTGAGCAAGAACGGTAACCTGCTGCTCAATGTTGGGCCCATGCCGAATGGTGAGATTCCTGAGCAGGCGAAGCAATGCCTGCTGGGGATAGGCAAGTGGCTGGACGTGAACGGGGAGGCCATCTATGGGACGATTCCCTGGGTCAAGTACGGCACCGGGCCGACGGAGATGAAGAGGACCGGCTACTTCAGTGAGCAGGACGAAGTGGAGTACACGGCAGAGGACATCCGGTTCACGGCCAGGGATAATGTGCTGTACGCGACGTTTCTGGGCTGGCCTGAAGAGGAGGTGACTATCAGGGACCTGAAGAGGTTGTGGGAGTCCGAAATCAGCTCCGTGACGATGCTTGGCATTGATAGAGAACTGAAATGGGCAATGACCGGAGATGGCCTTGTGGTTGAAAGGCCTGAGGCAAAGCCCTGCGAGCATGCCTGCGTGTTCAGGATTCAGAGGCAAGACCCCTTCTAACAGGTTTTCATCAAGTGTGTAAAACAACAATAGACTAAGGAGCGTAGAATGAAGCTGGAAGGTAAAGTTGCCATTGTCGCCGGTGGTGGGCAAGGGATTGGTGAGGGTATCGTCAAATGTCTTGCCGAGGAAGGGGCTGATGTGGTCATCGTCGACTATGACGGTGAAAATGCGAAGCAGGTCGCCGAAGAAGTTAAATCAATGGGACGCAAAGGCCTTGGTATCTATGCTGATTGCGCTGACGGTGACCTGGTGGCAAAGGCAGTACAGGAAATTATCGATACCTTCGGGAAAATGGACATCCTGGTGAATAATGTCGGTGGGCATTCGGCGCAACCACCCAGGACCGAAATACCCACGTTTGTTGACCGTACCGAGAAAGAGTGGCAGGGCTACTACGAGCAAAATCTGAAATCACACATAATGATGAGCCGGGCGGTGATTCCCCATTTCAAAGAACAGAAAAGCGGGAAGATAGTAAACATATCATCGGTTTCAGGTAGATTTCCGGATTATGATAAGGCACCCTACACGGTCTTCAAAACAAGCGTAATCTCGTTGACATGGGTACTTGCCCGGGAGCTGGCCGAATTCAATATCAATGTTAATTGTGTCTGTCCGGGGACAGTTTTTACACCGCTCTGGAGACGAGGGGTAGTGGCGATACTGGGCAGGTTACGTCAGGCTAAGGCTGAGGGGACCGAACTTCCCGGGCGTTACAATCAGTTTCTTGAAATAGAAAACCTGGACAGTATCACACCCGAAGAATTCTGGCCGATTATGATGCCGGTACACCAGACACCGGAGGATATAGGTAAAACAGTGGCGTTTTTTGTTACCGAGGACTCGAAAAACATCACCGGTCAGACGATATGCGTTGATAACGGTATGATTATGCGATAGAGGATTACCTTCTCTACATGCGAAAGCAAGTAATAGACTAAGGAGGATATCATGAAGCTGGAAGGTAAGTTAGCCATTGTCGCCGGTGGTGGACAGGGGATTGGCGAGGGTATTGTGAAGTGTTTGGCAGAGGAGGGAGCAGATGTCGCCGTGGTTGATATTAACGGTGATATTGCCCGGAAGGCTGCTGATGAAGTCAAATCGATGGGGCGTAAGGGTCTGGCGGTAATTGCCGACCTGACCGATGATAATCAAGTAACCAAATCGGTTAAAGAGACTGTGGACTTCTTCGGGAAGATAGATATCCTGGTGAACAATGTGGGTGGCGTGAGCCTGGAGATGTCACAGATGATGCAGGAGCAAATAGCATCGTTTGGAGGTGAATCTTTCCCTTCATATATGCAGTTCACCCCCGAGGTGTGGGACAAGTATTACCAGTTAAACCTGAAATCGCACGTGATGATGAGCCACGCCGTAACGCCTGTATTTATGAAACAGAAGAGCGGCAGGATAATAAATATATCATCAATCGCGGCCCGGTTGAGTGGCCCGGACCAGATGCCTTACAATGCTTTCAAGGCCGGGGACATATCGATAACCTGGTCGCTGGCACGGGCACTGGCACCATACAATGTTACGGTAAACTGCGTCTGCCCGGGGCATGTGTTTACACCATTGTGGGAACGGGGAGCGATTGCGATGCTGGAAGCGGTACGTAATGCCAAAGCAAAAGGACTACCGCTGCCGCCACGTGTGAGAGGTTACAAACCCGAAGAGCTTGATACTGAGGGGCTTACGCCTCATGAATTCTGGTTGAAGTATATGATTGCTCCGATAACTCCCTTGGGACGAGACCAGACAGCAGAGGATATGGGAAAGGCTGTGTTATTCTTCGC